>JBBQPP010000096.1:0-10279 GCA_038217255.1 Bacteroidales bacterium
GGTGGACGGACTTTTGCCTTTGGTGTTGCTGGTGCTGTTATTGATTTTGCCCTTCAGGAAGTTATCGCCTCCTTTGCTGGCTGGTTGGCATTTATTTTTGGGGTTTTTTATAAAACACGCGACCGTGTTCAATTGGGCGGAATAATGGGCGATGTGATGGACATTGGTGTTTTTCGCACCACAATTATGGAAACTGGCAAGTGGGTTGATGGCGATTTATACAACGGCCGCATTGTGTTGGTTGCCAACAGCTTTGTTTTTAAGGAACCTGTTTACAATTATTCCGGCGATTTCCCTTTTCTTTGGGACGAAATAAAAATCCCCATACAGTACGGCAGCAATTACGAAAAAGCCAAAAAACTTATATTCGAAGTAGGGAAAGAAGTTGCAGGAGATTTATCAGAAAAATCAAGGGAAAAATGGAACGTCCTGCAACACAAATACCGCCTTGAAGATGCCCGGACTGAGCCAATGGTTTCAATAATTGCCACTGACAACTGGGTTGAATTTACACTTCGCTACATTGTTAACTACCGACGCAGAAGGGCAACAAAAACTGATCTTTTCACAAGAGTATTATCAGAGATTGAAGCAACAAATGGAGAAATCAAGTTTGCATCGGCAACCTTTCAACTGGTGGAATCGCCTGATTTCAAACTAAATATCAATAAATAATTCGACATCAGTATAAGACTCATCAATTATTAGTAGTTTGGATTTTATAAGAAATTAAATGTTATGAGTAAGATAATGACCAAAATCCCTACAAGAGCAACAACAAAAAAATAATCAGCAATTGTTTCAAAATGCTTTTCCCTTTTTGGGTAATTTGTGCGGATGGCAACAAATGAAAAAAGGCAGGAGAACGTAAGTAAAATAGCGATTATTGAAGTAAATTCATCAATAAAAAACGATTCTGTTTGGTTGGCAATATGCAAGGAAGTGATAACAAAAAGACAAAAACCAAGCAGGCTTGCCGATGTATTTAATATGTGCTGTGATGTATTATTTGCCATAACTCAAAAGTAATTATAATTTTAATTGTTGTAAATTCAGAAAAAATAAATCAACAAATTACAGAAATGAAAATAACGAAATTTTCAAATTCAGTATTTCATCACTTCAAAGAAAAAAGTATCCCGTTTCTTAAGGAAAATGGAAAAATAATTACGCAGTTTGTATTTACCGCTTTTTTTATTGGTGTCGGCATTTGGTTTGTAAAACACGAGCAGGCCGAATTTTCACAGGTTAAAATTGCACTTTCATCTGCAAACTGGAAATGGGTTATTGCAGGAATTGGTGTTACGCTGGTAATTTTCATACAGCATGGATTAATGTACAAAGCTTCATTTGCAGCTTTAAGAAGTTCGGTTAGTTTGCCAGATACCATTTTGCTTTTTTTAAAACGGAATTTCATAAGCGTTTTTTTGCCCGCCGGTGGAATCTCGTCGCTCGCTTTTTTTGCGCAGACCATCGAAAAAAAAGGAATTAAAGAATCGCAAATTTATTTTGCATCAACCATTTACGGGTTTGTGGGCATACTTTCCGTGGTTATTGTAGCTATTCCAACATTTTTATATGCGTTATTGAAGGGCAAAACTGGTTTAGGCGAATGGATTGCTTTGGGTGCAGTCATCCTGATTATTTTCTGCCTTTTTTTAATGTACCAATCGATAATTAAAAAAGGGATAATTTTTAAATGGGCAATGAAATTAGTTCCCAAATCGGTAGTTTTTATGGACGATTTGCGGAACAATGAAATTGACAAAGGCAAATTTTTACTTACCGTTTTTTATTCAGTCCTTATCGAAATAGCCGGCATTGCTCATTTATATATTGCCATGATAGCGCTCCATTTTACACCTTCAGTTTTTATTGCAACCATGGGATATATTGTATCAGTTATTTTTTTAATTATATCTCCCTTTTTACGTGGATTAGGCGCTATTGAAGTTTCAATGAGTTATTGTTTAATCCGTTTTGGTTTTGGAAATGTTGAAGCCATTACAATTACTTTTCTGTACCGTTTTTTTGAATTCTGGATACCTCTCTTTTCCGGCGCTTTCACTTTACTGTTAAAAATAAGCAAACTGGTGATGCGCATAGTACCGGCAATGCTCTTGCTTTTCCTCGGAATAATAAATATTGTTTCAGTATTGACACCCGCCATTGCCAAAAGGTTGGCATGGGCAAGTCATTTTTTACCGGTAGAGGCAATTTATGTATCAAATTATCTTGTTATGGTAGCCGGATTGTTATTACTTGTCACAGCAGCGTTTATGCTTAAGGGTTTACGTGCGGCATGGTGGTTTGCTTTGTTCCTGAGCATCATTTCAGTAATAGGACATTTAATAAAAGCAATTGATTTCGAGGAAGCCATTGTTGCACTTGTTATTATTTCGATTTTAATAGCTACCCGAAAAGAGTACTATGTGAAAAATAATCCGCGCCTGCGGTTAATTGGTTTACAAACTTCTTTTTTGAGTGTTGCTGTTACAATCCTTTATGGAATTATTGGTTTCTATTTTATTGATAAAAAGCATTTTAACATTGATTTCAGTTTTTTTCAATCCGTAATTTATACGTTACAAAACTATATTTTAGTTGGAAACAGTGATTTGGTGCCAGTCGATGGATTTGCCAGAAATTTTTTGGCATCCATAAAAATCAGTGGTTTTTTGTCACTGACTTTTCTGGTTTACACTTTTATTCGCCCGTATATAATAAAATCAAATGTTTCAGAAGATGAATATAACCAGGCCAAGCAACTTGTAAAACTTTATGGCTGTTCATCTTTTGATTATTTCAAAACATATTCAGATAAAATGTTTTTCTTTTCAGCGAATAACAAGGCGTTTATTGCTTACCGCGTTTCAGGGAATTTTGCCGTTGCCCTGGAAAATCCTGTTGCCGAAAATATTCAGGAAATGAAAAACTGTATAACTCAGTATGACAGATTTTGTTATGAAAGTGGCTTGAAAAGTATTTATTATCGTGTGCCAGAGATAAGTTTACCTGATTATCTTTCACTTGGCAAAAAGAAACTTTTACTTGGGCAAACTGGAATTGTCGATTTATCAAAATTTACATTGGAGGGCCAGGTCAGGAAATCATTGCGCAATTCAATTAACAAAATAAAAGAAAAGGGATTGAAAGCAACCGTGCATTTTCCGCCAATAAAAGATGGGATATTGCAAAAATTAAAATCGGTGAGCGATGAATGGCTGATTGATACAGACAGGGAAGAAATTATTTTTTCGCAGGGAATGTTTGTTTGGGATGAATTAAAAACACAAACAATAATTATCATTGAAAACAATGAAGAAAAGATAATTGCCTTTTTGAATATAATCCCCGATTATGCGAATGGGGAAGGAACTTATGACCTTATCAGAAAAACAAAAGATGCACCCGGCGGTGCAATGGATTATTTGTTGGTAGAACTTTTCAACTTCCTGAAATCGCAAAATTATTCAACTGTAAATTTAGGGCTGGCTCCCATGAGTGGATTGGATGAACCGCAAAACTTCCCCGAAAAGTCGATGAAGTTTGCCTATGAAAAAATCAAATCATTCTCGCATTATAAAGGTTTGCGCGACTATAAAGATAAGTTTTCGCCTCAATGGCAAAATGAATATTTGATTTATACACACGATTATGATTTACTTCAAATACCTGTTGTTTTGGCAAAGGTTATAAAACCATAAAATGTTTTGACAGTAAAAAAATATCATAAACCGCTGTAAACCTGATTAAAGTCTTGCTAAAAATGATTCTAATTCCTTACCTTTAAGGAAAATCAAAAAAACTATTATCATGGCAAAAATCAGCAAAACCGATGCTTTGAATTATCATCAAAAAGGTCGTCCCGGTAAAATTGAAGTTGTTCCAACAAAACCACACAACACACAATACGATTTATCACTTGCATATACTCCAGGCGTTGCCGAACCTTGCCTGGAGATTCAAAAGAATCCTGAAGATGCCTACAAATACACAGCAAAAGGAAATCTGGTGGCAGTAATTTCAAATGGCACAGCCGTACTTGGATTGGGCGATATTGGCCCGCTTGCCGGAAAACCAGTTATGGAAGGGAAGGGTTTACTTTTCAAGATTTTTGCCGATGTGGATGTTTTTGATATTGAAGTAAATGAAAAAGATCCCCAAAAATTAATCGAAGTAGTTAAGGCAATTGCTCCCACTTTTGGCGGTATAAATTTGGAGGATATTAAAGCGCCAGAATGTTTCGAAATTGAAGAAACCCTGAAAAAAGAATTGGATATTCCCGTTTTTCACGACGACCAGCACGGGACTGCAATTATTTCTGCCGCTGGATTAATAAATGCTCTTGAAATTAACGGGAAAAAAATAGGGGAAATTAAAGTTGTGGTAAACGGAGCAGGTGCAGCAGCCGTTTCATGTATCCGCCTGTATATCAGCATGGGGGTAAAACCCGGGAATGTGGTTATGGTTGACAGTAAAGGCGTTCTTAACAAAGAGCGCACCGACCTGAACCCTGTAAAACAGCAGTTTGCATCTGAACGGAAGATAAAAACACTTGAGGAAGCTTTTGTTGGTGCCGATGTTTTTCTTGGTTTGTCTGTTGGAAATGTTGTATCACAGAAAATGATAAAATCGATGGCAAAGGATCCGATTGTTTTTGCCATGGCCAACCCAACTCCCGAAATTTCTTATGAAGATGCCGTTTCAGCCCGCGAAGATATTATTATGGCAACCGGACGAAGTGATTACCCGAACCAGATTAACAACGTGCTGGGATTTCCTTATATATTCAGGGGTGCGCTCGATGTGCGTGCTACAACAATCAACGAAGAAATGAAGATTGCCGCATCGCAGGCTTTGGCTTCGCTTGCCAAACTGTATGTTCCGGATATGGTTGCAAAAGCATATAATCAGCAAAACATTGTTTTTGGGAAAAATTATATAATTCCTAAACCACTTGACCCGCGTTTAATTACAACCATATCGGTAGCGGTGGCCAAAGCAGCAATAAAAACAGGCGTGGCACGTAAAATTATTACCGACTGGGATGCCTATAATCAGGAACTTTCTGAACGACTTGGTTTTGACAATCAATTGGTGGTTTCAATAAGGCAAAAAGCACGACAAAACCCAAAACGAATTTTATTTGCCGAAGCTGAAAATTTCAAAATACTAAAAGCTGTTCAATTTGTTTATCGTGAAAATATTGCAAAACCTATTCTTCTTGGTAACGAGGATAATATCAGGGAATTGATCAGGGAGAATCAACTCGATTTGGAAAATGTAACGATAATTGACATTCACAAAAGCATTTCAACCGAAAAAAGGGAACATTTTGCCAATATCCTTTATGAAAAAAGAAAACGAAAGGGAATGTCATTCGAAGATGCCTTTGAAAACATGTTCAAGCCTGACTATCTGGGAACGATGATGGTTGAAACCGGCGAGGCAGATGCTTTTATATCGGGGTTTACAAGAAAATATGCCGACACAATTCGTCCAACACTCGAAGTAATAGGTGTGAAAGAGGAGTATAATCACATTGCGGGGATGTATATTATTTTGTCGAAACGGGGAACACTTTTTTTGGCAGATACAACTGTAAACATGAACCCATCATCGCAAACTCTTGTGGACACCACTCTTTTAACTGCTGCCGAAGTAAAACGTTTTAATGTTGAACCCAAAATTGCATTGCTCTCCTACTCTAACTTTGGGGGGCAAAAAGGACTGGGAAGTCCCGGAATAGTAAAGGAAGCAGTACAAATCCTTCATGAAAACCACCCCGATTTACTTGTTGATGGCGAAATGCAGGCAAATTATGCCCTTAACGGAAAATTGCGAATCAAACGCTATCCTTTTAACAAATTGGGAGATGAAGATGCAAATACCTTGATTTTCCCGAATTTAAGTTCAGGAAATGTTACATACAAGGTTTTGCAATCATTGGGTGCTGTCGAATCGATAGGGCCTATTTTAATGGGTATGAAAAAACCTGTTCACATTTTGCAGCGCGACAGTTCAGTGCGTGAAATTATTAATATGGTTGCAATTGCCGTTGTGGATGCTCAGTCAGGATCCTGATGCTTTTCTATAATTGAGTTCAGTTCTCCACGAAAAAAGCCGTTTGTCGCAAGACAAACGGCTTTTTTTATTTTAAAAATATGTTATCAGATTATTGTGCTGTATCCGTAGGTGCAGTTGTTGGAAAACTTGGCACTTGTGTTGGGTCAATTGCATTTTCAATTTGTTTGCTAACACGTGATCCTTCAACACCAGCCTCGCCATGTGGGATAAATGCAGTGCCAACAACTGAAAGGAATAACAATGCGCCAGCTAATCCCCAGGTAGCTTTTTCAAGAAAATCGGCCGTTTTACGAACACCCATAATCTGTCCGGTTGATTGAAAGTTGCTTGCCAAACCGCCACCTTTAGAGTTTTGAACCAATACAATCAATACCAAAAGGACGCAAACTATAAATATTAAAACAGTTATTAATGTGTACATTTTTTTATGAATTAGTGTTCTTTAATTTTTCAATTTCTTCAATTTGGGTTGCAAAGTAAATACTTTTTTCCGGATATTTCAAACTTAATTTTCTATATGCCGACAAAGCTTTTTCATAGTTTTTCTGCTGAAAATAAATACCCGCCAAAGTTTCAGTAATCAACTCTTCATTTTCGGCATCCGATTTCTCAATAATATCAATCCTATTCTCATTTTCATTTTCATCATCTTCTTCATCGTCCTGAGTTCTTCTAATTGAACCCTGATTTGAATTCAAAAAATTATCAATCAATGGATTTCCCTGACTTTTTTGGGTATCCGAATCATATCCATCAAAAGCATTCATCGGATTTTCAATTTCAGAATTTTCTGCTTTTTTTTGAATTTCAGTATTTAAGAAGTTGTACAACAGCTTTCGATCGGGTAAACGCACCGCCACCTTTTTTAAAACCATCTGATAATCGGGCGATTCATTTTGTTTCAAATTTTTGAGATACAGCATCCAGCCCAAATTGAAACAGGGATATTTTTCAGTTACTAATTTTAATTCAGTTACTGTTTCACTATTCAGTAAATGCAGATTATTGAGTAAGTTGTAAAACGATTCAGTTTGCATTTTTACCAGTTTGCTATTGTTGCATTAAAAATATCTTCAGTTAGTTTCGTAATAATCAATTCAGATAATTCATCCTCTATGTCGCTAATTGTAAGGTTACTGTCATAATCTTCATAAGCCGAGAAACTGCGTTCAAAATTCTCTTCAGGCGATTTGCTGTTTGTATATTTTAGTTTTAGCGAAACAGTTAGCCTGTTTTTTGCTGCCAGGTCATCCTTTTGTATAGACATTGGCCTTACTTCATAACCCGTAATTTGTCCTTCAAATTCTATATCCCCATCTTCTGAAAGTTCGTTTAACGAAGTTTGCCTCCTCAGTTTCTCGCGTAAACCCTCGGTAAAATTCTGACTCAATGTTGGATTTATTAATCTTGCCCTGTTCGGGAAATAATATACACTGTATGTTTTTACCGCCGGCGAAAGATTGGCCCCGGTAAACGAATATGATACTTTACATGACTGAAATGCAAGTACAATAGCTGTAACTAACACCGCAAAAATGAATAAACGTTTCACTTTATTTTTAACCTTTAACATCATATTCCTTGATTTTGCGGTAGAGTGTCCGCTCCGAAATCCCCAATTCCTGTGCAGCATATTTGCGTTTACCGTTGTGTTTTTCAAGTGCTTTGATTATCAATTCGATTTCTTTGTCTTCCAACGAAAGTGATTCCTCAACAAATTCTTCGGTGTCCTGAATGTTTTCCTTTTCCTCCGGATCAATATGAATATGTTTTGATCCAGTTTCTTTTGAAACAAAATTGCCCGATTCGGTGTCGTACAAATTCCTGAAAATCCTTGCCTGATCTCTTGTAATTGGTGATTCTTTATTTTCCATAATATCGAGTACCAACTTCTTCAGTTCGGTCATATCGCGTTTCATGTCAAACAAAACCTTATACAAAATCTCGCGTTCGTTTGAAAAAGAACCTTCCTCCTTTTTCGAAAATAATGCCGGTAAGTTTTTTGTGGCATCCACTGGTAAATAATTTCTTAAAATATCTGCTGTAATATCCCTCTCTTTTTCGATTATTGAAATTTGCTCAGTAATATTTTTAAGTTGACGCACATTTCCGGGCCAGCGATAATTTAGGAGTACTGATTTTGCCTGCTCATCAAGGATAATTGGAGGCATCCGGTATTTCTCGGCAAAATCACGGGCAAATTTTCTAAACAGTAAATTAATATCATCAGGCCTTTCACGTAACGGTGTAATAATAATTGGAACTATATTTAAACGGTAATACAAATCCTCTCTGAACTTTCCGGCTTCAATTGCTTCGGGCAAATTTAGATTAGTGGCGGCTATGACACGCACATTTGTTTTTATCATTTTCGACGAACCCACTTTTATAAATTCACCAGTTTCAAGTACCCTCAACAAACGTACCTGGGTTGCAAGTGGCAATTCACCAATTTCATCAAGGAAAATCGTGCCTCCGTCGGCTTCCTGAAAATACCCTTTCCTGTCGGCAAGCGCACCTGTAAATGCGCCTTTTTCGTGTCCAAAAAGTTCAGAATCGATAGTTCCTTCAGGAATAGCTCCACAATTTACAGCTATATATTTCCCATGTTTCCGACTCGAAAACTGGTGGATTATTTGCGGGAATATTTCTTTACCTGTCCCGCTTTCCCCGGTAATCAATACCGACAAATCGGTAGGCGCTACCTGAACCGCAATTTCGATTGCCCGGTTCAACATAGTAGAATTCCCAATAATCTCAAATCTTTGTTTTATACCCTGTACATCCATAATCTCATGGTAAATAAAGTGCAAATTTACAATTTTTACCCGTTAAACTTTCCCAATGGCTATTATTAACTTTTTTTATCGAGTTATAATGCTTCAGTGTATTTTTTGATCAAATCGAGAGTGGAATTATCGGTATCATAAACTGAATTTATACCTTGAGGCTCAGAATAAGGATCGCCCAAATAAATTGAATCCCCTAACCTCCAATTTGCATCATCGTGCTGCGCGCGTCCTTTGCCACCCCAGCCCCAAAAATTACAGCCGGCAAGGGCGGAACCATTGTTTTTTGAATCTTTAACAAACTCAAAAACCAATTCATAAAACTTATTTCGGGATGTGACAGGTGTATTTGGAATGAAATAATTGGAATCACGATTTAACCCAAATTCTTCAAGAACAGCGGGTTTATTTAATTTTTCGGCCAAATTTATATGCTCTTGTATATATTCTTTTGCATTTACCAACGTTTTTTGGAGACTGTCGGATTGCTCAGGATTAAACCAACCCCAATTTTTTGGCCACAAATGAAAAGTCATATAATCAATATGCGCACTTTGGTGGATTTTGTAGGCATTATCAAGCGTGTTTAAACTCCCCATGCTACCCTCGCTCCCTGTGCTTACAAGATGATTTGTATCCAGCGATTTAATATATCCCGCTGTTTGATCGACCCAATTGCTAAATTGAGCAATACTTTCATCGATATCGCCCACAGGGTTAGGTCTCGGCTCATTGGCCAACTGCCATGCCATAATAGTAGGATCATTTTTATAGCTAACTTTTGAAAAACTATTTTGCCGGTTTATGATTGTGTTGATGTATTTTCTGTATCTCTCCTGTGCTTTTTCGTTAGCATAAAAGCGGGCTGAAAAAACGATATACTCATCCCATCCGAGATCAGGATTGGCAGTTGGATCAATAATTTCAACATTCTCTGTCCATGATACATACTGGGACATTCCGCCTGTCCAGTCCCAATAATTATTCAAAAATAGAACAGCTTTCATATTTCTTTTGCCCATTTCATTTAAAAGAAAATCAAGCCCTTCAAAAAGCGTTTCGTTGTAAGTTCCATTTTCATATTGAAATGGCGGGCTGAGCGGTTTTGAAAAATCGGACTCTTCCGAAGCCGCTGCTATTCGTAAATTATTTACACCCAATGAATTTAAGTGATCCAACTCTTTTATTAAACGCTCCCGATTGCCATACACTGCATCGGCACCTAAATAAGCACCATACCAAAAATTAGTTCCTATAAAATAATAAGGATTTCCACCAAGTTCTAACTGAAGGCCTTGCACTTTTACAAAAGGTGTTTTGTTGCCTTCTTTCTCTTTCATATTTGAACATCCTATAAAATTATATGAGAAAGAAGGCAACAAAACACCTTTTGTAAAAGT
>JBBQPP010000097.1:0-10268 GCA_038217255.1 Bacteroidales bacterium
CGGCACATAATCCATTGCAAAACAGGTGGTAAATGCCTGTACGTTATTTGGATTGGCTTTTTCGGGGGCATGTAATTCGCCAGTTTCGCTTTTTGATTCAGTTCCGGTTACAAATTCAGCGCCGGTTAAGGGCAACAAATCCCCCAACTCTGTAGCATCAACAAAATAGGGGGCAGACAGTTTTTTATTTTTATTGTTTTGAAGGTTTTTTACAATCACAGATTTTACCAAATCGCCGTTTACCTCAGCTGACAAAACTTTGTGGTTTAGCAATAAAACAAGTTTTTTTGAACTCATATACTGCGCAAGCATATTATTCAACACTGCCAATGCAACTTTTGGTTCGTGGCACAGTTTTGAAACGGCACCGTCGCCGGGGTTTAGCAATGGATTTTTTTTCGCTTCTTCGGTAAGCGGATAATGCTGTTTGTAGTAATCACGGATTGCTTTTCGGAAATCACGGTAGGTTTGTGTTGAACCTGTAAATTCAATCCATGGATTTTCGTCTGGCGGAACTCCCTGTTGGGTAAGTTGGCCTCCAATCCAGTCGGTTTCTTCGGTTAGGATAACTGTTTTGTTGTTTCGCAGCAAAGCATAAGTTGCAGCAAATCCGCCCAGTCCGCCGCCAATTACAGCGGCATCCGCTTCCAATAATTCTCCTGAATCATTGTTTTGATTTATCGCTTTTGATTCAACACTTTTTCCAAATCCTGCAAGTGGTGTTGAAAGTATTGCAGTTCCCCCTGCGATTGCTCCGATAAAATTTCTTCGTTTCATTTTTTAGCTAAATTATTTTGCCACAGATTCACAGATTGAGAAGCTGATAAAGTTTCTTTTTCTAAAACCTATTTTTCTCTAATTACACAGAAAATCAATCTAAAGATTGATTTAATCAGTGAATCTATGGCAATATAAAACTAAAATTATTGCCACAGATTCACTGACTGAGAATTTTAAGATGTTTTGAAACTTATTTCTTTATGAAAATGAAACTTAACGGTAGTACATTAGATTGCAGAATTGCATATATCCAATACACCTTGTCTTGTATTACACAATAACCCTTTTAGTAATAATTACTGTTATCGCAGTAAAATGGTTTACCCGGTTGTCCCCATTGCATTTGCAATAGCATTTACAGAAATGAGCAGTTCTTTAAGTAATTTATTCTTTTGCGCCGGGTCGGTCAATTCGGAGTTGCGCCAGAGTTTTAAGTTTTTTATTTGGTTTTTGTGCAAAATATCAAGTGCTTCAGCCCGCAATCCGGTTGAGTAAAAGTGGTTTTTCCGCCTTTCGTGCATCGGTCTTCCCAATAGTTCCTGCATCAGGTGTTGGGTTTTTTCAAGTTCGGTGAGCAGGATTTTCAAAACTGTTTCCCTAACTTTTTTGTCGGTTACAAGTTCGGAGTACATTTTCATTATTTCCACGTCGGTGGTGGCCAGGCTTGTGTCGATATTTGTGAGAACATACCTCACAAACTGACTTGTAGGAATCAGTTTTTTAAGTGTTTTGTATTTTTCCGGAAATTCGATTTGCATTTTCTCAAGTGTAGAACCTACACCATACCAGCTTGTTATGTGAAACCGCGATTGCCCCCAACTGAAAACCCAGGGAATAGCACGCAAATCGGCGAAAGTTCGTTTTCCGGTTCTCCTTGCGGGTCGCGAACCGATTTTGCTTTCTTCAATCACATCGATTGGCGTTGCCTGCTGGTAAAATTCAAGGAAATGTTCGTTTTGCAACAGTTCGGAATAGAATTTTTTACTTTCCATTCCCATGTATTCAAGAATTTCTGCTGCTTCATTTTGCAATTCAGGTTCTTTTTTATGGAGGAGAGTATTCAGGGTTGTCCCGGCAAGCATCAGTTCTAAGTTGTAAGCTGCATTTATTTTGTTGGCGAATTTCTTTTCGATGGTTTCGCCCTGCTCGGTAATTTTCAATTGTCCGGTGAGTGTCCCGTGTGGCAGGGAGCGCAAAAACCAATGAACCGGACCTGCACCACGACTTATAGAACCGCCTTTGCCATGGAAAAACTTTATCTGCACGCCATACTTTTTTGCTACTTCAGTAATCTCTTTTTGAGCTTTGTACAAATACCAGGAACTTGCCAATATTCCACCGTCTTTGTTGCTGTCGCTGTATCCAATCATGATTTCCTGTACTTTGTGCGGCAGGTTTTTTTCCTTACGCTGAAATTCAAGGCTATTTTGTACTTCGGGATATTGGAAATATTCGTCCATTATTTTTGGACTGGCGATTAAATCGTCAATGGTTTCAAAAAGTGGTACAACCTGTAGCTTTAATACAAGTGTTTTATCGAAAAAAGTAAGGCCGGCTTCGCGGGCAAGTATGTAAACCATCATCATGTCGCCAACATTGCGGGTCATGCTGATGATAAGCGAACCGATTGATTTATCCGAAAAAAGAAAGATATGATTTTGCAAAACACCAAAACATTCAAGCACATTTTTAGCTTCGTCAGGCAAATTGTTCCAGTCGCGAACAAATGGACGGTTGGTTTGAAGTTCGGTTTTAATGATCTCAGCTTTTAGTTCTTCGGATAATCCTTCTGCAATATTATCCCCGGTTTTTGACTCGTTAACAATTTGCAAAAGCGCTTTTTCATAATAATCGCTGTTTTGCCTTATATCTAATTCTGCCAAATGGAAACCAAATGTTTTGATAAAATTGATGGTTTGGTTTACCTCATGGTTGGCCAAAACTGAAATACCGTGTTTTTTCAAACCATCTTTCAAAACTTGCAAATCATTGATGAGTTGATGAGATTCGAAATAATTTCCCCGTTTTTCAACCAATTCAAATGATTGTTCAATGCCCATTTTTATAGGGAGTTTTTCGATAAGCAAAAGCACAAAAAGTTTAAATGCTTCGTTGCGGTGGGCAGTTACCATGCCTTTTGTTTCGCCACCAATTTCAGCAATAATTTCCTTGAACTTTTTAGAAAGCTTTTTGGGCAAATTGTTTATATCGCAATAAAAACTGAGGTTTTCCGACAGTTTCAGCAGTTCTTTTTTAAGAATCAGAAAAGCATTTAAACGGAGAGTAAGTAAAGTTTTTTTGGTAACTTCTGCAGTTACAAACGGGTGCCCGTCGCGGTCGCCGCCAATCCAGGTGCCAAATTTCAGCACAGGAAAATTATTGTTTTCAACCAGACTTTCAGCATTAAATCCTGAAAACTCCCAGGCCTGCAAAAGCCGGCGGTTTAAAAGGTTTGCTATTTCAGGAAAAACGTTTACAAAATAATGGATAACATTATCAAGCTCAGTTTCCACTTTGGGCTTTTCCATGTAATATTCATCAATATGCCAGATTGAGGTGATTACCCGCTTTATTTCGTTGCGGTTTTCTTCAAGTTCGTATGAGTTGTACATTGAGTTCTGGCGTTGAACAAGCAACAAATACAACTCGCGATATTTTCGCAAAATCACAGGCCGTTTCGATTCGGTGGGGTGGGCGGTTAAAACGGGCTGCACTTCAATTTCGCTAAATATGGCAGATATTTGCCCCTCATTAAATCCTCTTTTTTTAAGAATTTCAAAACTATTGGCCCACAAACCGTTTATCGAACTCAATTTGTTTTTTTCCTCTTCTTTCCGTCGTGTTTGCACAGCTCCGTTTGTTTCTGCCAGGTTGAGCAACTGAAAACTGATAGAATACATGTGAAAATGCTTCTCCGTAAAATTAATTTCATCGAAACTGTCTCTTTTTGAAATCCATGGAATGTGCTCAGCAAGTTCCAACTCCTTATTTTCCAAAAGAATTTCTTTAAAACAATTTAGCAGAAATTCAAGATCGAAATAAGGTAAGCCAAGTTGCTGTTTAAGTGTATCTAATTGTTGCATAATTCAGTTTTTTTATTGAAACAAAAAAAAAGGTTCAAAGTTTTGCCGGGACACGGACTTTCCAAGTCCGTGAAAGTTATCCCTTAAACTTCACAATCCTTTCAAAAGCCAGTTTAGAACTGATAATCGCCATTGGCAACCCGGCTCCAGGCGCGGTTGAAGCACCCACGTAAAACACATTTTTATATTTTTCATCGAAATTTGAAGGTCGTAAAGCACCAATCTGTCTCATGTTGTGCGATAAACCTAATCCGCTGCCTCTGTGCAGGTTAAACTGGTCGCGCCATTCTATTGGTGTGTAAATGGTAAGCGACACAATTTCGGGTTGAATGTCTTTCCCAATCCGCTCAGAAAAGTCAGCGATGATACTGTTTACGATTTCATTTTTATCGTCCCAATTTTCTTTGTAATACAGGTTTGGAACCGGGCAAACAAAAAACAGGCTTTCGCATCCTTCAGGCGCACAATCGGCATTGTGTTTCGAAACCACATTTACATAGTAATAAGGCTTTTGCAACGAATCCGGATTCTTCATCACATTATTTGCGTATGCTTCGTAGTTTGTGCCGAGGTAATAATTGTGGTGGTTTACTTGTGGTAATTTGCATTTTAAACCCACATAAAATGTGAGGTAGCCCATAGTCCAGCTCATTTTGTCCAATTTCTTTTCAGCATATTTTTCGCGTTTAAAAATATTCCCGCGAAACCAGGCTGCATCTGAGTTTACAAGAAAAATGTCTGACGTCCAGCTCTTTCCGTTTTGGTCGGTGAAACTTTCCAGCTTTCCATTTTTTTCAGTAAAATCAACAATTTCGGTGTTGTAATGGAATTTCACATTTTCTTTTTCAAGTTCTTTTACCAAGCCTTCAACAATTTTGTACATGCCGCCTTTCACGTTGAAATAACCGTCGTGTTTGAATTCGGTGTAAGAAAGCAAACTGTAAATGGCCATCGTATCAAAAGGCGTTCTGCCCAAAAAGAATGCAACAAGTGAAATGATCTGCCTTGCTTCGGGCGATGAAAAATGTTGTTTCACATGGTCGTAAAAACTTTTAAAAAGTACCGGCAAATGAACAGGATTTACGCGCATTAAAGTAAAAACATACCCCGCCAGCGAATCGAAATTATTTTTGATAACGAGGTCAACCGTATCATGGAAAAGCGCCTCCGATTTTTTAATGTATTTCTCAAACTTTTCTTTAAAATCTGGTTCAACATCCGCAAATTGTTCTGCAAGTTTGTCAATGTTTTTGTACAGTTGGTATGTTTTCGGACTGCCACTGAAATTAACCGAATAGAGCGGGTCGAGTTCAACATATTCGAACGGGAGTTTTATGTTGCATGATTTTGCAAACTCCTCAAATTCGTAGGACATGCTAAAGAAACTTGGACCGGTGTCAAACGTAAAACCGTCTTTTTTTATCTGGTTCAACCTGCCCCCGGCCTGGTTATTTTTTTCGAGGATTTCAACTTCAAAACCTTTTTTTGCCAGTCGCAATCCTGTTGCCAATCCACCCAATCCGGCACCGACAATGAGGATTTTTTTGTTGGAAGAATTTGTATTCATAGTTGTCATTTTTGTATTTGTTGTCATTGTTGTTTCTTCAATAATTCAGGTAATAAATCTTTTTTTACCAATAAAAAGTCAGGTTCAACTTTCAATGCTTTTTCGTAATAGCTTTTGGCATTTTTGTAATCTTCCATTGCAAAATACGATTGCCCGATTAGTGCCAGTACACTCAGGTAGTTCCAGTCGTTTTTAATTTTCATTCTATCTTTTAGCATCAGATTTTCTGCTTTTATAAAATGTTCAACAGCCTCTTTTTTTGAGCCACCAAAAACGGACGGCATGTAAAACTGACTGTTTCCATATTGAATATGACCCATTGGATTTTGGGGGTTTTGTTCCATTGAAAGTTTTGAATATTTAATGCTTTTGAGACCGATAAATGGGGCTTTCAATTTATTTATCCCAATCTCATAACCATAAAATGCTGATTTGTAGGCGCTAACTTGAGATGATTGTGTGCCAAATTTTTCCGATTTCTCCAAATTTTCTTCTGCCAGTTCGAGATATTTTTCGGCTTCCACCATTTTTTCGGCACCAATACAATAGCCAATGTAACCATATTGGAAATTAATTAATTCCATTAAAAAACCTTTGTCGTTACTTTTTGAGTTTTCCATTTCATCGATTACAGATTTCCACTTTGGCATGTTGTTACTAATGTATGCATCGTAAATTTTGTTTTTATACGATGAAGCCCAAACCGGCGAAACTGCTTCAAAAACAAGAATCATAATTATGACGATATATTTCTGCCTTTCCATGAATACTGTTTTTTGTAGTTGTTTATAATGGCCTGAAAAATAAAAATTCCCATTGTAATTTGCTGAGGAATTGCAAGTTTCAAATTTCGAAGAACGGATTGTTTACTGGCGATTGAAATAAAAATGCGGATTAAAATAAGGGCCGATAAATACAAAAGAATTATAGAAGTTGAAAAAGAAAATAAAATTGCAAAGAAACCCAGGCTTGTAATTAGCCAAAACAGAATTGCCATAAAAAATGAACCACCAAAAAATTGAATTACATTTTTTGAAAAGCCATAAACTGCTTCAGAAAAACCACTGTACATGTGGCAAGTTATTGATGGATTTCCAACTAAACAGGCGACTTTTATTTTACTTTCTTTAAAATATCGGGCAATTTCTATGTCTTCCACTTTGCTTGTTTTCATTTTTTCGTGGGGTTGAAGTTTCCGGTAAATATCGGATTGAAAAAGCATGAATTGTCCGTTTGCTGCAGCAATCGAGGAAAAATTTGTTTTTCGCACCAAAACCAGCGGAAGAAGTGAGAGAAGAATAAAGTTCATGTTCGGGACAGTGATTTGTTCTCCCTGTGTTTTCATAATTTGCATCGGGAAAATGGAAAGCAAACCCAGCTTATATTTATCTGAAAATTGAGTTGTTTGTTGAATAATATTGTTACCGATTTTTACGTCGGCATCGAGGAATAGAAAATATTTTCCGGTGGCATGTTTTGCAAGTGAAAAACAGGCATTGTTTTTACCTAACCAACCATCGGGCAAACCATTCGAATTGACAAGTTTTATTCTTTTATCGTTTTCTGCAAAACCTTTGACAATGCTTGCGGTTTTGTCGGTTGATTGGTCGTTGAAAACTATAATTTCAATGTTTTTGTAGTCCTGGTTTTGTAGTCCGGTCAATAAATTTCCAATGTTTTTTTCTTCGTTTCTGGCTGGAATCAAAACCGAAATCAACTGATTTGAATTTTGATTGGTTTTTGGAAACCGCTGCAAAAACACAAGGTTAGCGGCTGCAACCAAAAATTGCACAAGGGTAAAAATCAATATAAACCAGGCGATATAGTTCATTTTAACCTTTCATTTTTATTTGGTTGGCAATGCAGTTTTTGTAGAAATCGTTGTAAGCATATTGAACTTCGGAAGTTTCAAAACTTCCTGAATAATCGCTCATGTAGGCATGTAAAGTGGGTTTTACATTCGAATGATAATCAATTAAATTGGCAACAAAAATAATCTGTATTTCGTTTTTTGTTCGCTGCAAAATCTTGCTGATTCCTTTTTCGAAAATGAAATTTGTATCGTGCATACTCCCAATTTCACCTTGCGGAAAAATGAGTACCATGTTTTTTTTGTCAGCCAGCAATTCCGCCGTATAGTTTAGCGATTCGATTACCGATTTTGAATTTTTACGGATTGAAAAACCACCGGTATATTTGAAAAACCAGTTTTTTTGGAGCTGTTCTTCGAGCATCATAAAATGGTATTTCCGATGATAATGTTGCTGGTTGATATGCAAAGTCCAAAGACCGTCCCACCAACTGGTATGGTTACAAATCAACAAAATGGGCAGTTTTTTATCTTCAACGCTCTTTTCTATTTTAAAAGAATGGAACGACTTTTTCATTTTTCGGATTACATAAAACCTGAAAAATGAATCGATAAAAATGTTATGTTTTGCCTTTATAATCAATGCAATATTTTAAAATAAATGAGTAAAATCAGGAAAAACAGCACCTGGCAAACAAGTATTACAGGTGCAAGTTTGTTTTTTGTTTTTATCCCGAATACCTGAATTGCAGCATGAAAAACAACTGCAAGAAAAAACCAGGCAATGTAATTATTTAACGGAACCATTTCATTTTGCCAATTCCACATGTTTAAAAGTGGGGCAATTTGTTCAATAATCAAATCGTAACCAAGCATCATTAAAGCCGAAAAGATAACTTTTACTGTAACATGTAAATTGGTTTTTTCGAGCACTGAAGCACTGATATAAACCAACAAAAGCCAGTTCAATCCGATGATTAAAGGAGTATTAAATGCTTTTATACCAAGACTATCGCCATAAGTATAGTTCCCGAAAATTAATCCCGTGTTAACCCCGGCAACTTCAACAAAAAAACCAATCAAATAAATTGAAATAAAAACCGCCAAAGTTTTTGCGTCGAAAGATTTATGATAAAATGCAAGTGCAACCGAACTCAATATCAGCGCAACCGGAATGAGTTTTACAAATAAGGGAAACGAAAACGGGAGCAACATTCCGGCAATTCCAACCAAATAAAAAATAACAAAAAAAACTGCTGTCTTTTTGAAATTGAGATTGAAAAATTGTTGTATGTCTGCAAAAGCAATCAATATATTTTTTGTTTTTGATTAATTATGGATGTTCGAAAATGTGCTAAAGCCAAAAATATATTTTCGTCATATAAATATCAATAAATCAATTTTTTATTCTTTTTTTAAACTTTCCAATCAGAAGTAAATTAAACAGAATTAAACTAAACCCGTACCCAAAATCTTCGATTGGAATGGTAAAAAAACGGATTCCCAGGTTTTCTTCGTTATTATACCAAACCACTTCGCTTTCAATAAAACTGCCTGTAAGTATGCCGTTTACAATCAAAAAAGGTATTAAAATCACAAGAAAAGTAATGTAAAAAGATGCGACTGACTTTGATTTGTCGAAGTATGCAAGTACCAATGCAACAGCCATTGTGAGCGAAATATAGGCGGTGTACATTTTGTCGTGATAGATAACAAGCAATGAAAATGAAAGCACAAACAGTAAAATGGTAATTATCCTTGTCCATTTTTCGCCGACTTTTGCCTGTGGGAAATATTCAACTATCGAGAAATGCAAAAACAAGCTGGCATAAGCTATTATGATAAAAAAGAGCCACTCCTCCAGGGGCAAATGAAACAGGAATATGCCCGACAAATAACGCGGATTAAATCCCCATACGCCCAATTTTGTGAGGTAAATATCAAAAGCAATATAAAACGCCGCAACAATAAAAATGGCCGGTAAAACGTATCTCCATTTTTTGTAAAACTGCAATCTTTTGTCGAAACTCAACAAAAATGGCACAGCAACCGAAAGCAGGAGAAGTAAAAAATATAGCGACATAAATTATTCTTTTAAAAACCTGCGTTGAAAAATCAGCAGGCCGTAATTGTCAAAATCGTGGATATTTTTTCCACGGTGGTGTGCCAAATGTGCCCGTATAATGGATTGGATATATCGGTTTTTAATGTTCATCAAAAATGGGATTTTTACCCGCTGGTGAATCATGATATCGTGGATTACAAAATAGGTAGTTCCATATAATGAAATGCCAATTCCGGCAGCTATTAAAGGTGCGATGTTAAAATAGAAACCTGCAAGCAACAAAATGATAGCAGGAATTGCATAAACCAGGAAGAAATAATCGTTTTTTTCTAATCCCGGATTGTAAAGTTCAATTTGCGTTTTGCTTTTTTTGTTGTCGTTTATGTGGTGATCAGCATGCCATTTCCACAAAAAGCCGTGCATCACAAATTTATGGTTCGACCAGGCGACAAATTCCATAAATAGAAAAGCAGCAATTGCGATTAAAACGTTTATCATCTGATTAATTTATTTGCTCAAAAGTGCATATTCGTTTACCCGATTACAAATCTTCAGAAACCACACCGTGTAGTTTTCAGGATTATTTTTGATATCTGCCTCTAATTCATTAAAAGTAATATATTTCCAATCGTTCACTTCATCAGGGTTAATTAAGGGTTTTTCATCGGTAATCCCAAAAAATACGTGGTCGAACTCGTGTTCAGTAAGTTCATTGTCAAGCGGTTCTTTGTAAGTGAAACTGAAGATTTGGACAAGGTCGGCTTTGAGCCCCATTTCTTCCCATAAACGCCGGTTTGCTGCATCCAAATTCGATTCACCGGGAAAAGGGTGGCTGCAACTTGTGTTGGTCCATAATCCGTTTGAATGGTATTTTTGCAAAGCCCGTCGTTGCAAAAGCCACTCGCCATTTGAATTGCAAATGAAAACCGAAATCGCCCTGTGCAGCAGCGCTTTTTGGTGCGC
>JBBQPP010000098.1:0-10254 GCA_038217255.1 Bacteroidales bacterium
AATTAAACAGCGTGTAACAATAAAATATATTTTTGAGTAAAATCACTATAACACTCCAACTGGAATGCTAAATTAGTTTTGTAAAATGTTTAATAAGTGTGATAACCCACACGACATATCAATTGTTAAAAAACCTTAAGGGTAGCAAATGTAAAAAAAGTATTGATTTGTCGGTCGAAATGAAATAAATTCATGTCAAATTGGTGCAATTTATAATCATTAAATAAGAGAAAGAAGAAATCAACATTAAAGTATACATAGGTAAAGTATCAATAATATGATTTTGGTTTCTGATGCCTGCACCTTGATTCAACTGACTTTAACAGGTCAATTAACACAAATAAAGGCGGCATAATAGCCGCCTTTATTTGTGTTAATTTTTTTCTAAAATTCATCCTGTTATTTCAACTTAACATTTTTAAAAGATACGCTTGATTTTAATCAAAGACATCACGGTTACTTAGGCGTTTAACCTTTCCAAATTTCTCTAATGCTTTAAAATCAATTTCTTTAGGATTGCCGACTATCCCAATTACTACTGGTTTGCCTTTCAGGTTTGTTTCATAAAAATCAACTACATCCTGAAAATTCATATCGTTTATTTTAGGCACAATAATTTGGGCGCGCGGAGCCGAATAGCCCATACGTTTCCAGTTTTCATACACACGGCTGATGGTACGAAAACTAGGCTGCTCCACCAACAAAGACTGGCGGATATAACTTCGGATGCGCTCCATGCGGTCAGGATAAAGAGGCATGTCGTTCATCAGGTTCATATATAAATTAAGGGCATCGGTGGTTTTGTCGGCTTGAGTACCTACAAAACCGCTAAAAAATGTGGGTTTATTTTCCAGCCCCGGCATGTAAAAACCACCACCTGCAGAGTAGGCCATTGAATTTTTCTCACGAATATCTTCTAATACCAAACTTCCAAAACCATTTCCAAAATATTGGTTAAACGCGTACATCGGTGCACTTAAATCGGCTGTAAATTGCGGGCCGGACGTGTATATTACAACACGGCTTTGATTGGCATCGCTGTTAGGTAAAAAATAAACCAGGTTCTCGTTATAGCTCTCTATTTGTTTTTCCTGAGGGGAAAGGCTTTCGAGTTCCTGAGCTTTTAAAGGCAAGTTTGCGCTCAACACCTGAAGCACATCATCAAAAGAAAGTGCCCCCACATAATGTACCTCAGCTGCATAATCGGTAGCTTTTTGAAAAGCTCCGGTCAAATCGTCAATCGTTAATTCAATAACGTCGCTCTCCTTCATCCTGTCTAAATAGGACGAACGTTTGCCATATTGCATAAATTCGGATAGAGCCTGTTGTTGAGCGTCCAGACTTTCTTTTTCAATACGGCGCCCCTGCAGCAATTGCCCTTTTACATTATTTAATTGTTTGTCGTCGAGTTTAGGCATTAAAATTTGCCGTGTCATTAGATTACAGATGGGCACAAGTTGCGACTCTGCACCTTCTAACATCACATACACATAGTCATCGTCTGAACTATAATTTAACGTTGCGTTTAACTTGCTCAACTCCGCGCGAAATTCAGAGGGTTCAAAAGCCGCCATAATCCCAGCACCGTTCATTAACTCGGTTGCCATACCTAATTCAGGCATTTCGCGTTCACCAATTCCATATTTTATGGTCATTGTGAATATATCGTTTTGTTTATTGGGATAATAAAAAAGCTTGCTTTTTTCGTTTACCTTTTTAATCGAAACATCGTTAAAGCTACCCTCTTCTATCTCAATTTCCGGAACAACCATTTTGTTAAACCTTTGGGCATAAAACGATTCCTTATCGGTAGGAAATTCGGGAACTTCTGGTAAATTGGGTTTTTCAATCTTTTCCTTTTTATCGGTTTTGCCTTCGCTTAGTTGCAGGGCGAGATAGTTTTCGTTCAGATACTGTTTTACCACCCTGTTTACATCCTCTATTGTTACAGCGTTTATTAATTGAGGATAATTAAGAACCCTGTCCATGTCGTACCCATTTACAAAAGCAGTGGTCAGCAAATTTGCTTTACCACTGCTTGATTCCAACACGCGCAGATATTCGCGCACCATATTCTCCTTTATGGTCTTCAAGAAAACGTCATCTACTTCCCCATTGCCCAATTTTTTTATTTGATCCCACAACAGCTTTTCGACCACTTTGTGCGATTCGAAACGTTGCTGACTATAATCGTATTTGGGTATTGCATTCACTAAAATACGCCCATGGTCAACCAAAGCATTTATAGCGGCACTAGCGGCCATTACATCGCCATTGATCGAAAGTTCATCGAGTAACCCAGTTTGATTACGGTTCGAGAGCATATTGGATATAAGCTCTAACACGGTTTCATCGGGATGGGCGGCAGACACTCCGTTAAAAACCATAATCTCCTGTGGGTATTGCCCTAATTTTTCAGAAATAGTATTTTTACCCTTAATCTCTTCAATTTTATAAGTTTTTGGCTCGGGTATTTCCCCATCTGTCAATCGGGAAAACTTCTGGTTAACCAGCCCTGTAATATCTTCTGTTTTCACATTTCCTACCAGTATTAATGCCATATTACCTGGCACATACCATTTATTATAAAATTCAACCAATTTACTTAAACGGGGGTTTTTGAGGTGTTCGCCTTTCCCGATAATGGGGCGGCTGTATGGATGGCCAACGAAAGATTTCTCCATCAGGAATTGTTGTACCAAAGAATTGGGATTGTCTTCGTACATATTGTACTCTTCGTAAACGGTTTCCAATTCAGTTTGAAACGTACGAAAAATGGGGTCAATAAATCGCATGGAATAAAGGTCAAGCCATTTGGCCATTTGCGATTTTGGAAAGCTATTATAAAATACAGTGTAGTCATAACTTGTGCCTGCATTTACTCCAGTTCCGCCAATAGATTGCACCAACGAAAAGAACTCGCCCTGCTTGCTCATTTTGCTTTGTTCGGCAGTGAGGCGATTTATTTCTAAATCAATTTCTTTTATTTGCGCGGGGTCGGTGGTTTCGGCACGTTTATCATATTGCTCTAAAATGGCATCATAAACGCCCTTTTCTTCAGCCCAATTGAGTGCGCCTATTTGGTTGGTGCCTTTGAAAAGCACATGCTCAAGGTAGTGCGCCAGCCCTGTGTATTCTTCCGGATCGTCAACCGATCCGGCCTTTACAGCTACCATACCGAACATTTCGGCTTGGCTGTCGTCTTCCCAAACATAAACGGTGAGACCGTTTTTGAGTTTAAAACTTTTTAAGCCTTGCGAAAAGGAAAAACTGCAGATAAATATGAATAAAAGCGGTAAAATTAATTTGAATGGTTTCATGTTGTGGTGTTTTTAATACTATTATTTTCAAAGATACAAAGTTCTATATATTTGAGAAAAACAAAAGGAGGTGCAATACCTCCTTTTAGTTTTTTTAGCATATCATAGAAAAAATTTCCTATTTAAAACAGGCAACTTTTAAATATTTATCTTGATATAAATGGGTTATCCTGAATTTCCTGGTATGGAATGTCGAAGGTTAAACGATCTTCGTTATACTTAATTTCCACACCATTAAAGTCTTGGTGACCTTCTCGAACGATTGTGGCTTTATTTCGTTTCATTGCAAAATAACTTTTCCCTTCACCCCACATTTCTACGCGCCATTGCTTGTATATCTCATCTTTAAGAGCTTGGCCAGTCAGGTCATCGATAAATGCGATGTTTTCATCCGCAGTTTTGTCAACAATCATTTCGTCTTCATTATCAGGGTCTGGTTTCATTGATTCGCCAATACGTTCAACAAGCAATGCTTTTAATGTTTCGCGTGCCATAGCATCTTGATTGTTAAATGCCTCTGCTTCTGCTTTTATCAAATACATTTCTTCCACACGCATGAACACATAATCAGCAGTAACTTCCCGTTGTCCACCAATATTTCTGCCTTCAGCATAAAATTTATTTATCGGATAAAGTATACCTTCATCCCAAGTATCTGCAAACTGATTTTTTCTAACATCTCCCGGTTCAATGCTATTGTAAAGTCCAATATCCATTGATTTTGGATCACCTGCCCAAGCGTAACTATAGGTAAATAAATCAACTTGTCCCCACCATGAAACAAGGTCGAGCCCTTGGTCCAATGTCAGGTCAAAACCCCACATCCAATCGGCTCCATTCCCATCGAAATAACTATAAGCATTACGCGCGATAGTTGAACCACCAGCAACTTTAGCACGGGGAATAATTGAATAATTTCCCAATGCTGCGTCTGCTGCATCAGCAGCCTTGCCGAATTCACCAAGCGTTAAATAAGTATAGGCCAATAAACCATTGGCTACATCGGCATTAATAGCGTGCATTTCGCTGCCTCTGTCAAAACCATCCAACAATTCAACACTCTTTTCCAAATCTTCTTTAATTAATTTCCACACATCGGCGGCACTGCTTAACGGTTGAGCTTCCTGGTCCAAAGAAGTATAAATGGGTAAAATATTTACACCCTGATCGTAGCTTTCTGCAAACATACTTGCCAAATAAAAATAAGAGTGAGCCCTCAATGCTTTGGCCTGACCCATCTGCCATTCTTCTTCCTGTGTTTCTAATGTTGCATCATTCCCACCAAGCCCGTCAATTACGGAATTAGCAGCATAAATAATCCGATAATAATAGCGCCATGGTTTGTAGTTGATTACATCGGTATAGTCAATGGTTGCTGACATTTTTGCTACATCTTCATACCAACCGTAATTATATCCGGCCAAAACCATATCACTACTTAATAGGTCGAGATAAATATCGTAACCTTTCTGACCAAAGTCATCGTGATCCAAGTCAGTACCACCTGTACCTGTTTGAACCATAAGGGAATAAATCCCCCGCACCAGACCATTAAAAGTACCTGGATTATATGGACCAACTTCCTCCATACGTTTGGCCGAAATAAATTGGGTAGAGTCCGTTTCAAGAAAGTCTTCGGTACATGCTACGCCAAAGACCAGCATCAATAATAAGGCTATAATTTTATTTTTCATTTTCTTTAATTTTTAAAGATTAAAACTTAATATTCACACCTCCGGTAAAACTTGAAAGGGCAACGTATTGATACCTGCTAGAAGCTCCCACTTCGGAGGTATTCGGATAAAAGCCTTCTCTTTTGGTATTTACCCACAAGTTGTCTCCCGACAAATAAAGGCGAAGTCCTTTAATCTTGACACGTTCAAGCAACCTGTCGCTAAAATTATACGATAACATCACATTATTCAATGCCAAATAGTTAGTACTTGTTACAAAACGATCTGAGGTACGGTTTGCATCCGAATAATTTATTGGAGCAGTTAAACTTCCGGTAATAGCCGGAACATCTGTTATGTCGCCTTCTTGTTTCCAGGCATTCTGAATGTCTTTGTGCCAGTTGTTACTACCAATTTGGCCATCGTGCATTAACGAAGCATAGTTTCCATCATAGCCATAACCACCAAGACTGTAACTAAAAAGTGCGGTTAAATTAAACCCTTTATAGTCAACGTTCAAATCGAAAGCTCCTCTTACAGTTGGAATAGGCGACTTATCGATGTATTTATCAGTAGCCTGCGAATAAGTAGTAGTAACTTCTTTGTCAATCTTTCCTATACGGTCCCCATTTTCGGCCATGTAAGAAGCCATGTCCCGAATATATTCTTTAGTTCCGTCAGCCAATTCATTATAGTAACGATTCCATTGTGCAGCACCTGATGTAGCATCTACACCAGCATATTCTGTGGTATAAATATCAAATATTGAATGTCCTACCGAACGGCCATAAAGGCCACTCACATCAATTGTTTTTTGTTTGCCGGTAGCATCTTCAATTGGCATGGCAGTAATTTCGTTGCTTTCAAATGCAGCATTGAATCCAAGATCGATTTTAAAATCATTTGATTTTACAACTTGCCCATCCAAAACAATTTCAACTCCCGAGTTATTCATTTTACCATCGTTTACCTGAATGATAGCATATCCCTTGCTGGGTGCTATCCTTTTACTAAACAACAGGTTTTTTGTGTTTTTTGAATAATAATCAACCGAACCCGATATTCTTTTTAGTAATTCAAACTCAACGCCAACCTGGAATTGCTCAGAACTTTCCCATGTCAAATCAGGGTTACCTTTACTATCAAAAACAATAGAAATGTTATCGTTAAGGTTATTCACAGAGTAAAGATCGTGTCCGCTATAAGCTCCGATACCACCTTGTTCTCCAATTACACCATAACTCGATTTCAGTTTCAACTCATTCAAAACATCAGATAGGTTGTCCATAAATGATTCTTTTGAAATCATCCAGCCACCACTGATTGAACCAAAAGTACCCCATTTCTCATTTATAAATTTAGAGGAACCATCGCGCCTTAACACACCTTGTGCATAATACTTTTCATTGAAATCATAACTAACCTGACCAAAATAACTGATCAACATCTGCTCAATTTTATAAGAGCTTGAAGGCGAAGAAACCACCGCATTATCCAATTCTAAACTAAAAGGATCAGCTAAATTTGATTTGAACGCGCTTAATCTTTTAATTTCGAGAGATGAAGCTTCTTGTGCAACAAACGCTGATAGATTGTGATTATCGAACTGTTTTTTATAATTCAGCATATTGGTGGTAGTGTATGCAAAATAATCTGTTTTTACTTTATAAATGCTACCTCCCTGATTTGCTGAACCGCCGTAAAAAGCATTTCCTAACTCATCATAGTCAGCACTTAAATATTCAACTCCAAATGTAGAACTTAAAGTAAAGTCTTTTAAAAAAGTTGCCTCTAACCGAGTGGTACCACTAAACTGGTTATTCCCTTGTGTAACCACATCATGCGTGCTTGAACCCACTGCATTAGTTAACGATGCAAAACGGCGTGTTCCATAAGTTCCATCTCCATAGTCAAAAATTGAGCTACCTTTAAAAATCTCATCTGCTACTTTATTACCGTCTGCATCGTGTGCATAAACGGGGTAAATAGGAGGCATGTTGGCTACAAACCAAAAACCATTATTTGAATCCTCGTCCTGTCCACCAGCGAAATTAGATTCTGACCTCATAAAACCCATGTTTACAGTTCCTTTTAACCAGGACTTTACGTTATGTTCTATATTAGCACGCCCTGTAAAACGCTGAAAGTCTGAATTAAGGTAATAACCTTGGTCATCGAGTACAGTAACAGAAGTAAAAAATCGGGTTTTTTCGGTTCCTCCACTAAGACGTACGCTCGCTTCAGTTCTTTTTGCATTTTGGAAAAGTGCATCTGTCCAGCTCTCCGGAGTATATTTGCGGTTAATTCCTGCATTAAATTTGCCGGTAGCAGGATTGATTAACTCAGCTCCTGGTTTTTCCCACATATTATAATATGAATCGAAACCTGGATTCCTTGTATTGGCATCAAACAAATAAGTATTTGCATAAGCTACCGGGTCTGCCACTTTTCTTAGCGTCCCTCTTGTTTTGAGGGCACTCCAAGCGGTTTCCATATAACTTTCTGGCTCGGTAAAAACATCATAATCAGGCAATAATTTGATGTTTACACCATGCTTTACATCTACCTCAATTTTACCTTCTCCGCTAGCACCTTGTTTTGTTGTAATGATAATAACACCATTTGCTCCCCTTGAACCGTAAATTGCTGTTGCTGCAGCATCTTTCAAAATAGAAGTAGATTGAATGTCGGAAGGGGCAATAGAGTTTATATCCCCTTGCAACGGAATTCCGTCAACCACATATAATGGGTTTCTGCTTCCATTAATAGAACCAATTCCCCTAATGCGTATTTCGGCAGTTGACCCAGGTTGTCCATTATTATTTATAACCTGAACCCCGGCTACCTCGCCTGCTAGTGCTTGTGAAATATTTGAAACGTTTTTCGATTCAAGTTTTCCACCTTCTATCTGCACAGCAGTACCAGTAAATGCCTTCTTCGTTGCTGTACCATATGCCACAACAATCACTTCATCCATACCAATTGACTCAGAATCCATTTGAACGCTTATGGTTGTTCTTCCATCAATTTGTGCTTCCAAAGTTTTCATCCCTACAAAGGAGAAAACTATGGCTTGAGCATCTGTTGGAACAGATAATTCATAAAAACCATCAACATTAGTGATGGTACCTAATGTGGTGCCTTTAACCGAGACTGAAACACCCGGGATGGACGTGCCATCATCCGAAGACGTAACAGTTCCGCTCACATTTTTAGTCTGTGAATTGGCAAACCACGTCACCATGAAAAACATGATCGATAAAAAAAATGCAATTTTTTTCATAGAAATAGTTTTAAATTAAAAATTAAACAGCGTGTATAATAAATTTACTTTCAATTATTTCAACCCACTCTTACAATTGATTTGGCCAGAAATAACAATATTTTTAATGAATTTTAAACTTTTTAATCAAAAAATGTTAAAATTCGTTAAGTACGGCAAATTTAAAAAAAGAAACCGATGGTGAATAAAAATGAAATAATTCCAGCACTAAAGTTCGCTATTTAAAAACAATCCATTTTACCATCTCCATTCTTTAGCGGTAAAATGTCATTGTTTTTGTACGTAATATTATGCTATAAGATTTTGTACAACTGACTCAAAAGCTCTACATTATATATTTTGCTGGAGTTATTTAATGGTATGTTATGTTTATTTGGATTTTTCGCAGTTTTATTAAAATGAACCGCATCAATTCCATAATTAACTGCTCCCATTACATCCACATCCCAATCATCTCCAATCATGATACTTTTAATTTTTTTAGCATTTGTAGATTTAATTGCATATTCGAAAATAGCACGCGCAGGTTTTGGAGATTTAATTTCTTCCGAAATAAAGATTTTATCAAAATATGGCTTCAAACCCGAAGATTCAATTTTATTGTACTGTACCTCTATAAAACCATTTGTTATAATATTAAGGTGATACCTTTTCCTTTTCAAGTAATTCAAAATATCAATCACGCCTTCAATCAGCACTTTTTGTTTTGGCATTTCACTTAAATAAAACTTATTCATTTCATCGGCATTTACACCAGTTATTTCACACTCAGTAAAAGTATTTTGAAAGCGGAGGTGGGTCAAATCCTTTTTAGCAACTTCATTTTTACGGTAACTTTCCCAAAGAGCGTGGTTATGTTTGGTGTACTTTTCGAAAAACAAGTCAAATTCTGAAGTACTCTTAAGTTTAAAATGTTGAAATGCAATAAACATTGCATTTCGGGAGTTAATTTCGAAATCCCAAAGAGTGTTGTCGAGATCAAAAAAAATGTGTGTGTATTTATTATTCATCACTGGCCACTTTACCCCCTTTTCTTTCTCCTTTTGAAATCCCTTCCAATACAATTACAATCTCACCTTTGGGAGGATTTGCAGTATAATATTGTGCAAGTTCTTCAACTGTGCCGCGTTTTATTTCTTCGAACATTTTGCTTAGTTCGCGACAAACGCAAGCATTTCGGGCTTTCCCAAAAAATTCAGCAAATTGAGACAGGCATTTAACAAGACGATATGGTGATTCATAAAAAACCATTGTACGTGGTTCTTCAGATAATTGAATTAACCGGGTTTGACGGCCTTTTTTTTGCGGCAGGAATCCTTCGAAAACAAACCTGTCGGTGGGCAAACCCGAAACTGCAAGTGCGGGAATCAAGGCAGTTGGACCCGGCAAACACTCAACATCAACATTTTTTTCAATACAAGCGCGAACCAGCAAAAACCCTGGATCTGAAATACCGGGTGTTCCCGCATCAGATATTAATACAACTTTGTTCCCTTCCTGAATTTTTAAAACCAACGAACCAACTGATTTGTGTTCATTGAATTTATGGTGTACCCAAAGTTTTTTATCGATTTTAAGGTGATGCATCAAGCGGGATGAGACACGGGTATCCTCGGCTAAAATGATATCGGCTTCTTTTAAAACTGAAACTGCCCTGAATGTTATATCGCCAAGGTTTCCAATGGGAGTAGGCACGAGTATCAATTTCCCAAAATTACTCATTTGGAAACCGCCTTTTTATAAGATTTACAAATTTCAGGCTTGACTCATTTCTTTTCCATTTAAAATTTGTCTGCAAATAGTCCACTGCTTCCTTCATATCGTTCATTGAATCAAGATCAGTAACTGCTTTAATAAAACCATCTGCACTACCTTCGAACAACTCTCTGATATACTGAAACCTGTCATTGATTCCAATAGCTGACTGAATACTTGAAACCGGGCGGTTCGAAAGTTTGTGTTCCAATTTCGACATATC
>JBBQPP010000099.1:0-10254 GCA_038217255.1 Bacteroidales bacterium
CAAGTAACAAAGTTCGATATCTGGAAAATGTTTTTGAAAACGTTACTGTCCGTAAAGATGTGGTTTTTGGAGAATCGGTTAATTCTACAGGAATTAGTCAAAATCTTAAACTTGACATTTATTCACCTGAAAATGATAATCTTCAAAACAGGCCTGTTATTTTTTGGATTCATGGCGGGGGATTCAGGCCTGGAAATGATAAAACTCAGTCGTACATTGTTGAAATGGCCAATCGTTTTGCAAAAAAAGGTTATGTATGTATTTCGATTGATTACCGGATAAGGGAAAATCCCAAAGACGATCCTGTGGGAACCATTTCCGATGCAGTTGAAGATGCTTTAAAAGGACTTGACTGGGTCAGAAAAAACAGTGAATCACTAAAAGTAGATAAATCGAAGATTTTCATTGCCGGTGGTTCTGCCGGTGGAATGCTTGGCTGTTATTTGTGTTTTAACGACAGGGCTGATAAAACGGACAAAAACGGAATTATTGGATTTGTTGATTTATGGGGAACTCCTGACGAAATTTGGGGAAAGCTGGAAATTGACAAAAATGACCCGCCAACGATTATCGTTCACGGAACCGATGACAAACTGGTTTCTTACAGTAATTCAGCAGCTTTGGCAGAAAAACTAAAAGCAAATAATGTTAAACATGAATTGATTACCATAAAAAATGCAGGTCACACGCCAGTGCCACACATGGACGAATTTGAAAAGAAAATTGCAGGTTTTTTGTATGAATTAATCCAATAAGTAACGTTTGAACTTCGGCATACAAATCATAATTTTATTATTTCGACAAAACAGCTTTAAAAAATTTCCCCTGTCTCGAAGGTGTAAAATTCCAATCGGTAATTAATGTTGGCGGCCAATTGGGGTCGAAACACCAAACCGTGTATGAAATACCTTTTTTATCGAAGTAATTGATAATTGCTTCTCCGTAACTTTCATCGGAAATACATGGAATGTGCGCCCCTCTTTCATCGGCGCCCATAAAACCAAATTCGGTGGCAATAATCGGATATTTATCGGCAACTTTTCCCCAATCCTTTTCCCACTGCGGTTCCCAGGTTTTTTCACGTTTCTGCGGGTATGGATGCGAACAGTAGGCAACATTTTTTCGGTCAACCGGATTATCAAGGACTTCATCCAAAAAATAGCCCCAGTTCATACCTGCAACTAAAAATATCTTTTCATTGTCGATAGCGGTAATTTTATCAATAAGTTTTTCAAGTGTTGGACGCCATGTTGCCCAACTTAATTCGCCAAGTTTTCCGCCTTCGTTTGTGGGTTCGTTAAACAACTCATAAACCGCTACCGTTGGATTTCCTTTGTATCGTTTGGCCACTGTTTGCCAAAATTTCACACTTTCATCCCAGGTAGTGTTGTACATTTTATTTGAAAATTTTTCGGTGTTCAGATTACCAATTGAGTGCCAGTCGATAATCACGTACATTTCCAATTCGCTGGCCCATTCCACGCCTTGATCAACCAATTTAAAGTAGGCGTCCCAGCCGCGGTTGTTAACTGCTGTGGGATGTATCGCGAATCGCACCACATTGCATCCCCAGTTTTTTGCTTCCTGAAAATAGCGTTTGTTCCACTGTCCGTCTTTTTCCAATTTGTCAGGGTCCGAAAAACTGACGCCTTTCAAGCGGACAACCCCGCCGTTTTCAGTTACAATGTTCTTTCCTTCAACTTTGATTTTGGGAAGTGTTTTACTTTCCGTGAATATTGCAGTACACAGAAAAACTGCGATAAAGAAGATATTAAGTAGTGATTTCATAAAAGTGAGATTGATTGAAATTTTTTGTGATTGATTGTGATTCAAGAACCTATTTATTCCAAACTTTTGCAAGTGCTTTAAAACATTCTGCCGATTTATCTATTCTGTCCGAATTTGCAGTTCCCTTGTAGCTTTTCATAAAACCTTCTGCCGAGCCCCAAACGGTTTGCACCATTCCGAGATATTTCGGTTTTGTTTCTTTAGTGGCGCCATTAATAAACAGGCGCGTCATTTTCTCCTGTTCAATTGCATTTTGGGTATTTCTCCAGGGACAGGTAACCACGCTCAATCCTTTTGATGCGAATAAAACGGCAGTTGGGTCAGGACGTTCGTAATGCCAGTCGCAAATCACAACGTCTTTTGGGATCATGTCAATTGCGCGGTGGGTGTTGTTGTAACTGCCTTCCCACAAACCGATTCCGGTGGCTTTCCCATCAATCAAACGGTCACCCCAAATCCAGAGTTCGCGATTTTTTTCTTTTAAATGGTTTCTGATTTTTGTGACTTCTCCTGCAAATAATTCAGCTTTGTCGCGCCCATAACAGCGTGGGCAATTTTCGTGACCAATGTAAAAAACCTCATCCAACCCGGCATGGTAGGCATCGGTTTCAAAGGCATCACAAATTTCGTCCACCAAATCGAAAACGACACCATGTACTTCAGGATGAAGCGGACAATAACTTTTACAGTACAAGCCATCAGTATTTGGCCATTTGTATTCTTCATCTTTAGGGAGCTGAATATCAGGTGTTTCGTCGAATTGCGGATAGACTTCAAGCAATTTGCCCAACTTACCGTGCCACGACTGGTGCCCGAAAAGATTGATTTGTGGCATGAGCCTGATATTGTTTTCTTTACAAACTTTTACGAGTTTTTTGACATCGGCTTCGGAATAAGGATTACTCCCAACCAATTCAGGATGCGATTTAAACTGGTATTGGTAATCGATGCGCAAAATAAGCACATTTAATCCTGAAGGAGCCAGATCGGTTTCGATGAATTTTACAAATTCATCGACCCCATTTACCGAAGGAGCAGCAATGCAAAGTCCCCGAACAGGATAAGGAGATTCAGCTTCTGAATTATGGATAAAAAAAACAAGGGCGAACATGAGAAGCAGTAATCGTTTCATAGGTTTATTATTTTAGTTTGAATTGAAAATCTGATCGCAATTTAACGAACTTTTTTTGGTTTTGAGTAATCGTTTTATGGTTAACTGTTTTCAAAAAACTTTTCGACCTTTTCAATCATTTCCTTTTTTGCGGAATCTTCCAAAAAACTTGCTACAAAAGAATTCTTTGCAAGCGTTGCAATTTCATTTTTTGAAAGATTGAGGGATTCTACAACATATATAAAGTTCTCGTTTACATAACCGCCAAAATAAGCAGGATCATCAGAGTTAACTGTAGCCAGCAGTCCTTTATCGAGCATCATTTTTAACGGTTGCTTTCTCTCACCATTCACTACTTTTAGTTTCAAATTCGAAAGTGGACAAACGGTTAAAGGTATTTTCCGTTGAACCAATTCATGAACTAAATTCTCATCATTTAGTGAATTATTGCCATGATCGATGCGTGTTACTTTTAATAAATCCAGTGCTTCCCAAACATATTCTGCAGGTCCTTCCTCTCCCGCATGCGCAACAGTCTTAAAACCAGCGTTTAACGCATACTCAAAAACACGTTGGAATTTTGATGGAGGATGCCCTTTTTCCGATGAATCGAGCCCAACTGCAATAATCAAATCTTTATAATTAATCGCAGTTTCAATGGTTTCGAATGCATCTTCTTCACTCAAATGTCGCAGAAAACACATGATTAAATTTGAAGTCATTCCCCATCTGTTTTTCGCATCGTGTAAAGCCCGTGTAATTCCGTTTATTACGGTTTTGAATTCAATTCCACGACTTGTGTGGGCTTGCGGGTCAAACATAATTTCAGAGTGAAGAACATTTTGCGAATGTGCTTTTTCGAGATAAGCGTGGGTTAAATCGTAAAAGTCCTGTTCATTGATCAAGACTTTTGCTCCCGCATAATAAATATCAAGAAAACTTTGAAGGTTACTGAAATCATACACCACTTTCAGCTCTTCAACCGACTTGGATTGTAGTGCAATTTTATTTCGATTTGCTATTTCAAACATGAGTTCCGGCTCAAAAGTACCTTCAATGTGAACATGCAGTTCGGCTTTAGGAATGGCGTTTATAAATTCTTCAATGTTTGTCATTTTTTAAAAGTAAATGTTTCTTTAAAAAAGAATAGCTAACAATGCTTATTTTTTCGGTTTGCGAACAGGAACTTTTCTAAGGTTCAAAATATGGGAAAGTACCAAATCAAAAAGAAAAAGTACAATTATAAAGCCAATATTTAAGCCCATGCTCACGACAATCAAAAAGTAAAATCCCGATAAGTATTGATTTATCTGGCGGAAAAAAGTTGTTGTAAATTCGCCTATCCAAAGTGTACCAATATTAAAAATGAAAAGGAGAATTACAAAATACATAAACCCGTTGAAAGATCCTTTCATATCGGCACCGCTTAACGTAATCGAACTTCCAACTGCGTAAAACAGATAAAAGAAAAGTATCAATTTCCACCAGGTTGTTTTTGGTCCGGTTAATATTAAATCGAAATATTGCCAAATTCCGCTACCTATATTTACGATGGCGTTTATTATCGAGTCAAAACTTTTAAAAAGTTCGATACTAAAAACTACTTTGTACTTATCTGCCAACCTGAAAATATCAATATCGAAAAGAAGCCAGGTAACCACAAGTAAAAGGAAAGTTCCCAACAAAATGGGACCCAGCCCAATAAAAAAATTGCCCAATGTTTGATAAGGGTTTCCTTTTGTGTGGCTGTGTTTTACATGTCCCAGCGACTTTCCCGAACCAGGCGTAAACAATTTTATTTCAGAGATTTTATGGGCAAAAATGATTGCAAAAATGGCATGACCCAGTTCGTGGATTGAAGTACCCAACCAGCCAAAAACATACAAATAAAATTTTTGTCCCATTAATTTGCAACCCAGGTTTTCATTTTTGCGTGAGATAAAATTCATAATCAGAGCCAGCAAAATAATTGGGCCAACCAAAATCAGCAAATGAGAAAAAGTTGCAATTCCACTGTCAAGAAAATAGTACCATATTTTAAGCAAGGTTTCTTTCATGTTTATAATAGTAATCGTCACCCGACTTAAACCAGGGAGACGATTGAAGAGCCAAATTTCAAAAAAAACCTTGAAAGAGATTAAACTTCCAAGGCTTATTTTTTGTGGTCATTACCAAAATTAAATTCGAGTGATGACATTAAGAAAATGCAGCATTAAATTGACATTCTTTTCCCTCCACTTAGGGAAGGTCGGGAGGGGCTTCATTTCAAAAATCAGTAAAATCCCATTTTCCACGGATTGGGCGGCTAACCAACATGTTTGCTAAGTCGTCGCCAGTGAATTTTTCAGTTTTTGGATCCCACAAAAGCGGGCGTTGCAATTCATAAGCAATGTTTGCAATGTTGCATACTGTTGCTGTGCTATGGCCAATTGTTACGTCAGAGATTGGTTTCGAGCGTTTTTTCATAGCATCCACCCAGTCCTGGTAGTGGTTATCGCTGAAATAAACACGTTTATCGGTCGGTTTTAAATCGGCTTTAGCTAATTTTTCATTGGGGAAAGTACGCAGAAATTCGCGACTGACTTCAATCCTACCTTCTGTTCCAATAAATTGTACAGCGTTCCCATCTTTTGGTCCACCCCAAATTTTATGGTTGATGCGTGTACCATTATCATAAATCATCGTCAACCCATGAGACTGATTTGGTTCCGAAGGCGGTAAAAGTTGAACGGGAGCCGAGCCATCTTTGTCCATCGCCCATTGTGCAATGTCGAACATGTGTGCGCCCCAATCGGTAATCAAACCGCCACCAAAATCGCGGTAACCGCGCCACCATGCCCATGGTGAATCATGTGCATCGGCAGGTGCCAAAATCTCGTTGAAACCGCGATAAAGAGATGGTCCAACCCATTCATTCCAGTCCAAGCCTTCAGGAACCGGTTGGGTTGGAAGATCACACTGTTTTACCGGCTCGCCAACACTTACATTAATTTCTTTGATGTCGCCAATATAACCGTTACGAACAAGCTCAACTGCATGACGGAAATCGCGCCATGAACGCTGCATATTTCCGGTTTGGAAAACGCGGTCGTATTTGCGGGTTGTATTAACCATTGCGCGTCCTTCGGCCACCGTTAATGCCATTGGTTTTTCACAATAAATATCTTTTCCGGCTTTTGTAGCATCCACAACAACCTGAGAATGCCAGTGGTCGGGTGTAGCAATCACAACTGCATCAATGTCTTTGCGATCAAGCAATTCGCGGTAATAGTGATAACCGTCAACTTTCGCATCAACTCCTTTGTCGCTGTTATTCTTTTTGGCTGCCTCAACAAACATGTCTAATTTTCTTTTATAAACGTCACAGGCAGCAACTGCAACAGTTTCTTTGCATGCACCAATGCTGCTTAACAATGTATAAGATTGTTTTCCATTGCCAATGTAACCCAGGTTAATTTTGTCGCTGGCAGCAATAAAACCATTTCCACCCAAAACGTGGCGCGGAATTACAGTAACTGCCGCAGCACCAACCGCAGTTTTTCCAATAAAATTTCTTCTGTTCATTTTTGTCATTTTTTTTAATAGGATTAAATTGATTTATAAAATATATAGTATTAAGTATTTTAGTATCAAGTATCAATACTGATATTTTTTCGTTGTGTTTCTTTGAACTTTAAACCCGGAACTTTAAACTTTAAACTCTCACTCCCCATCTTTCGCACACCTGAACCCCGTATTAAACAATGAAGTTTCGTGAGAATTCATTGAACGAAAACTTACCGTTAAACTGTTATCGCCATATTCATCAAAAAAGAAAGAGCCACTGCGAATTGTTTTCACATTCGAATCTTCGCGGATTTGTGCTGAACTTCCCGGGTATGCTTTGTAATTGTCGGCACACCATTGCCAAACGTTACCGCCCATGTCGGTTAGCCCGGCTTCGTTTTCACCAAAAGCTCCAACCGGCGAAGTAAACATATACCCATCAGCGATTTCGGGCGCTTGCAAAGTCCCTTGCCATGTATTTGCAAAGTATAAGCCGTTTTCCGAAACCTGGTTTCCCCAGCTAAATTTATTGTCTGAGTTTTTGCCGCTTCGTGCAGCAAATTCCCACTCAGCTTCGGTAGGCAAACGTTTTTCTGCCCATTTTGCGTATGCAACTGCATCGTTCCAGCTTATATGTGTAACCGGGTGGTTGTTTTCTGCATCGGGACCGCTGGGACCAAAAGGTTTTTGCCAAAATGCACCGGGCATCAATTCCCATGATTGCGTATTCATGTTGAAAACTCCTGAATCGCCAAATTTTTCAGCTTCGGTTTTATATCCCGTGTCCTTAATGAATGCGCTGAACTGCAAAACTGTTACCGGCGATTTATCAATGCTGAATGATTTTAAGCTTACGCTGTGCGCCGGACTTTCCTGGGGTAGCCCATTGTTTGAGCCCATCATAAAAGTTCCCCCTTCAAAAAAAATCATTTCATTTTCCGTAATTTCCTGTTTTTCTTTATCTGAATCGACAGAGGTCATTTCTTTTTTTTCAGATATAACCGAATTTTGTTGCTTAGGTTGTTTACCTGAACAACCGGCAAACAACAAAATAACGATGATTAAGTATTGGTTCTTCATGTTGGTATATTCGAATTGTAAAAATGGGTGTTTTTATTATTTAATCAAAATGGAAAAAGCTGTGATTTAATATTTTTTATACGGTTTGATTTTTCTGTTTATTTTTAGGAAAAAAAGTATGGGGAAAACAATTCTTTCCATCGATTGCGGCACGCAAAGTTTAAGGGCTTCAATTTTTTCTCTGAATGGGGAAACTATTGATTTGCAAAAAGTTGTATATGAACCATATACAAGCGTTAAACCGGGATGGGCAGAGCAAGATCCCGAAATTTACTGGGAAGCGCTGAAATCTGCATGTCAAAACCTGAAAACAGAAAATCCTGAATATTTCAGTCAGATTGCTGGTTTGGGTGTAACCACTATGCGCGATTCGTTGGTGAATGTTGATAAAGAAGGCAAAACATTACGCCCTGTAATGGTTTGGCTTGACAACCGAAAAGCAAAACCTGTTTTTAAACCCGGACCCGGAATGAAGTTGGTAATCTGGGTTATCGGAATCGGCGATTCAATAAAAAAAGCTCAACGTGACGGGAAATGTAACTGGATCAGTCAGAACCAACCCGAAATTTGGGCGAAAACCCACAAAATACTCCAGGTTTCTGGATTTCTGAATTACAGGTTGACCGGGGAATTTAAAGATTCAGTGGCATCTCAAATCGGACATATTCCATTCGATTATAAAAGACAGAAATGGGGAAATGCGCAAAATTTACTCACGTTCAGCGCTAAACTTTATCCCATTGAAAAAGAAAAACTGCCCGAACTTGTTAAACCCGGTGAAATGATAGGAAGGATAAATAGTAAATCAAGCGAAGCAACCGGATTACCTGAAAATCTGCCGGTTATTGCCTGTGGTTCCGATAAAGGTTGCGAAACGCTGGGAATGAACGTTTTAACAAACGAAACAGCCAGTTTGAGTTTTGGCACAACAGCAACCATTCAAACCTCAAGCAGAAAATACCTCGAACCAATTCCATTTATGCCTTCATATCCCGCGGCAATTCCCGGTTTTTTTAATCCTGAAGTTGAAATATTCCGTGGTTTTTGGATGGTAAGCTGGTTTAAAAACGAGTTTGCGCAAAACGAAATACAGGAAGCTGAAAAAAGGGGCATTTCTGCTGAAGAAGTGCTTAATGAATTGCTTTGCCAATCTCCACCCGGTGCAATGGGATTAATGGTTCAACCATATTGGAGCCCCGGACTTTCAAAGCCTTCAGCCAAAGGGGCAATCATCGGTTTTGGAGACGTACATAAAAAACCGCATATTTATCGTGCTGTAATCGAAGGTTTGGTTTATGCGCTGAGAGAAGGAAAAGAAAGGATTGAAAGGGTTTCCAAAACTAAAATTCATAGACTTGCTGTTTCAGGTGGTGCATCACAAAGCGATGAAATCTGCCAGATTACTGCCGACATTTTTAACTTGCCCGTTGTGCGTGGAAATACTTCGGAAACTTCGGGATTGGGAGCGGCAGTGTTGACTGCTTTTGGAACAGGTAATTTCAAATCACTTGAAAATGCTGTGCATCAAATGGTTCAAACTAAAAATGAATTTCATCCAAATAAAGAACATGTAAAACTTTATGATCAGCTTTATAAAAAAGTGTATAAAAAAATGTATCGAAAATTAGAGCCGTTTTATCATGAAATCCGGGAAATTACGGGGTATCCGGAGTAATATTATTTAAGTTTTTCTTTTAATTCCTGTATTGAAATAAAACTCGTAAAACCATTCTGATTTAATCCACTTATTAAAGTCTTATCACCAGTCCATAATTTACAACCCAAATGCAATGACAATGCAACAAACATTACGTCATCATAATCTACATTTTTCGTAAGTGAATCAGCCTTTTCAATTATTTCCTTAGGTATTAATTCTTCGGATATAAAATGAATTTTGGTATATAATATTTGAATTAATTCCTGGATTTCAGGCTCACATAAATTTGTAATCTTTTTAATTTTTAAGAAATGATTTTGAATTTCCAGTTGGAGGTATTTTGGACTATAAAACGTTATTGAATTTCCCGAATGTAGTATGATTTGTCCTATCCTACTATGTGAATTTAGAATTGCACTAAATACAATATTTGTATCGACAACAACTTTCATTTAATAAGTCGCTCACGATTTGCATTATACCAGTTTTTATTAATCTCCGATGCAAGCTCATCAACAGAATCCTGTTTGGTTGAATATTTTGAAGTTATTTCTTTATATCGAAAAAAATTTGCTAATTCCTGTAGTTCCTCAGTATCTACCGTTGGCAACAGTCTAATAATCACTTCCTTTTTTGTTCTTTCAATAATCATTTTAAATCATTTTTTACAAATATAATCTTTTCAAACTAATAAATCTATCCATTCTTAATTCATAAGAAACCATTTATTTAAAAGGTCAGAGGTGCTGGAAAATATATTTTATTACATAAATATGAAGCTATTTTTGCCACATAAAACCACTTCCAACCCAATTTTTTATTGTAAAATTGTCCTTATTAAAAAATATAACTGAAACTATTCGAAATTGTCTTTCTGTTTCGTCCTTGTAAAATCGTATCAAACTAAATAAACCATACAAATGAAATTAACTGTAATCGACATTGTTATCATTTTCGCCTACCTGATTTCCACTGTTGTAATCGGGCTTGTGCTTAAAAAAGTTGCTCAAAAAAGTAAATCGAATTATATGCTTGGCGGCAACAAACTGCCGTGGTACTTGCTTGGTTT
>JBBQPP010000100.1:0-10012 GCA_038217255.1 Bacteroidales bacterium
GTTTCGATATACCCAGTCAGCAGACCTTTCAATGTTTGGTAAAAATTCTTGTCCAACCTGATGTTCAACCAAACGAATCCATAAAATTGCGGAAAAAGATGTGGCAGATCCACAAATAGAATTTTCATTTGGTTCTTTTCCATTGATGAAATTTTTATAATAAATGGTTCCGCTATTTTCCTGGGCTTTGGCATAAACCCGTGCACATTTTAATGCAGCATCTAAATAGCGTTTATCTTTTGTTAACTCATAACCGTCAATCAGCGATTCAGCATACCATAAATTAAATCTGGGGTGGTAACTCCCGTCTTCTTTAAAATTTGGCATAAAATCCATCCATAAACCTTCTTCGCCCTGAAATTTGACAAGGCTTTCGCAAAGGTTTATAAACGCTTTTTTGTACCTTTCATCACCTGTAAATTTGTACATGTCGAGAAATAAAGACCCTTCGTTATTTGGGCGGGATACTTCGTATAATCCAATATCTTCCCTGTCTGGCCAGAATGGGCTGCTTTTTGTTAAAACTTCACCTGATTCAGGATCGACATTATCGTAACAAAGTCCTTCTTTCTCCATGTACATATTTCTGAACATCCAGTCTCCCGCCTGGGTAGCCACTTCTGCATACTTTTTTATGTTTGTTGTTTCGCTCAATTTGAATAGTCCGGCCGTTCCGTCTGAAACAGTTGCAAAAACAATTGCTTCTCCTGCATGGTCACCATGTTTGGCTGCCAACATCCCTTTTAATTTGGGATGATCTTTAATTTCCAGACTTATCCACCAGTCGCCTGATTTTTTGGCTACATCAAGATACGACTGCTCACCAGTAATTCTCGATGATTCTATTAATGCGTAAATAATTTGACCGGTGTGCCATGGTATTTCATAATCATACCATTTTCCTTCGGTAAGGTTGTAATCGCAACGCGATTTAAACTCATTGTCGAGAATAACAGTTGAAGCATACTTTGCTCCTGAATTTATTGCTTCGAGCACCTGTTCGGCACTTAATGCGGCGTCTTGTGTAAAAGCACGAGGTATAAAAAGCACAAAACATAAAATGAGGTATAAACTTTTTCGTTTCATAAAAATTATTTTTAGCTTGAAATTATTTCTTCAGTATTAATTATTCGGTATTTGTGTTTATGATTTCTAACTTTTTGTTCAGCTAATCGAAATGAAAACCCCCAGCCAGCTTGCCAGTTATCGACTTTTAAAAGGATGTGGTTTTTCCCCGGATGAAGCTGCAGCTTACAACTGTTTTCGTCGGGGATGACACTTCTTTTTCCGCGGATAGAAAAAACTTTCTCCCCATTACAGAAAATCTCAATGCCATCGTTACTGCCAAAAGTGGCAGTAACCTCCTTTGAATCTTCACTTTCAATGGTACAGTATGCATAAGCTACCACCTCGGTGTTATTTTCATAAATTGCTTTAAAATTTATTTGATCATTGATGGGTGAGGAGTATTTTATCCATGAAAACTCTTTTCCATTTTTTGCAAGAAAACTAAATCCGGGGATAGGTTTGGCATTATTTTCTCCGCCCATGGGTTCAAGAAAATCGGGTAACGGTCTTGTTTCATTTTCGATAGGAAAAGGTCCGCAAAGTAACCAATACTGAAAATAACTTCCTTCTTGTTCGTTTATATCAAGCCGAACATCCTTTGGAAAAGGCAACGATTTCTGTTGTTTGAATAAAGTAAAAGCGTTCGCAACAGATTTTTCCATATCTGAATAATCACATAATACTTCGTTGTATGGATCCAAAGCATAGTTAAGCCAATAGTTCCGATTTTCTAATTTCCACAGTCTTTCAAGGTTTTCTTTCAGTGTAAAAAACTGTATCTGGCAAGCACTGAGAATAGACGTAACTTTCACAAGTAACTTTTCGGTTTCTTCCGGATTTTCGAACTGAATAATACAAGCTTTTTTGTATTTTTCTGCTGCTTCCAGAAGGTGCATTCTTCCTTCGGCAAGATATTTATATTGATTAATAACAAAACTTGTGTAATCTAATTCATCGGAGTAATTTTTTAATAACGCGGTTTGAATTATACTGTCCGCTTGATTTGCAATATCAAGTACGTTTTGCCAGTTCGCCATATTAAAGGTAATTTCTTCACCTCTTTCCGGGATCATGGTACTCCAGAAAATTTGGTTATTCATTTCCTGTGTTGCCTCTATTTCATTCAGCTCCATTAATTTATCGATTACTTTTGGCAATATTTCAGCGTGGTCACCATAAATACCCATGGAAAAACACTTATTGAAATCATTCATTGATCGGTTTCCAGGATTCCAGCTTTGATCAGCACCATAAGCAACGCCATACCAATCACGATTAAAACTGTGCCTTCCACCATCGTCCCATACTGTGTTTAATACTCCAATAGCGCCTTTTTCATATCCTTCTGCAACAAATTTGCGAATGTTGTTTACCGATTGATGAAGAAATGGGTAAAGCCGATTCGAATTTACTACCCCCGGACAAACCATAAAATCAAAACCATTTTCTACAATTGGATCTATAAAATCTGCGTAAGAGTTAAGGTCTCCATATTCCCAGGTAAGCAAAATTATTTTTTCTGGAATAAGTTTAAATATTTCGGGATGTGTTAAAGCAATATCTCCCCACATCATCATTGTTTTGTTTTGATTTGAGAGTAATTTGAATATACCATTTATGTGATTCGCATATAGTCTGGCAATTCCAATGCTATCTGCCAGTTCTTTGGTTTTACCTCTTCCCAGGTCCCAGGTTTCATCGCAGTTCACATTAAAAAACGGGGAACTAAAAGCGGGAGCCATTTCAGCATAAATATTTCCCAGAAACTGAAAGCTTTCGGGAGTTCCCGGATTTAGCAAACGGTCTGTAGCACCAAGATATTGGAATTTGGGATGAGATAATATTTTTTCGAAATGGCCCAATGACTGAAAACTTCCGATAAGCTGAATGTAATAATTCGCCGCATAATCCGAGAGCTCTTTCCACTCTTCTATGCTTATTGCACCATCTGCCGGAGCGAACTCAGGATACGATTTTGTTTTTACTACATGTTCAATATAGTAGGTAAACAGGTTGAGTTTAAGTTCAGATGCCCTTCGGATTTGGTACTTTAGAAATTCTGTTGAAGGTACTGGTCCCCTGCTTATATCATCCATTACTGCGCGGTATCTGAATGCCGGAACATCGTGGATGGTTAAACATTTAAGAACATTTTTTTCAGCGCCCCGAATCAATTGCTTTAAACTTTGTACGCCATAGAATAAACCTTGTGTTGTTTTTGCGGCAAGTATTATTTGATTTGGACTTATTTTTAGCTCGTAACCTTGTTGACCAACATCCTCTTTTATTAGCAATTGATTCTTTTCACATATTTCTTTAAACTGTTCATTCTTATCAGGAATTCCAATTAAGATTTCTGCCAGTTTACTTTCCGATAATATAGTAGCGAAATTATTTTTAAGCTCTGATTTTAATTGCTCAACAGCAATAGTAATTGAATCGGGCGTAGTTCCAAAAATTTGATATCCCAGCGTTTTATTTATATTGAATTCTCCTTTCCCAAGAGTTATCATTGTGGGCTTTGGAACGACGTAAATTTCCTGTCCAATTAAAATGAACGGACAAATTATCCATAATAAAAAGGGAATTATTCTTTTCATTTAGTTGAGGTTTCTGTTTTTTCTATTCTCTGTAAGGCATTTTTACTTACATTTTCACCTAATAATACTTCAGAAGCAAATTTCCCTTGGTTATTATAAACCCTAACTTCTTTTGAATCCGCTCCTTCCAACTTTACCAAAGCATCCATTCCGGTATTATTGATACATTCAGAAACCGTTGCATTTGAGCAGTTGATTAATTTAAGCATGTAATTAGGCTGACAATTAGCACTTGCAAAAACCTGATGAAGCTGTAGATTCTCAACATCATCACAAATTATAGCTGCTCTTGTGTCTGTGTTATTATAATACAGGCGAATCTGATTTAAATCAATATTTTTTGCATGACGAATGTAAAATGCCGAAGCTGGCAGAGTTCCAAACATCGTGCTTTCAGGATAAAGAGTTTCTAATTCAGGAACCGACAATGTATGGTCCATACCCTTTCCTCCACCTTTAAATGATATACTGATATTTGAAAGCGAAATATTTTCAATCGGGTGCCCCGGAATCCCGGAAATAGAACACCCAATTGTGTCGGCGCCCGTTGCTGTGATATTACTTAAGTTTACGTTCTTATACGAACCTACAGGAATTTCACCTTGATCTGCCCGATAAGGTCGGGCACGATTTCCCAATCGCAGATATAATGGTACCTGTGCACCATCGATAACGATATTGTTGATATTGATGCCATCGAGAACACCACCGTCAACCATACCTAAAGTTATCCCGCTTGTACCATCAGGAACACCATAAATAGTTGTTCTTTGTTCCGATGGTCGGACAATACAATTCGAAATAACAATATTCTTAAAACCACCCGATGATTCTGTTCCACATTTAATTGAATTACAATGGCTGCTTAGGATGCAATTATTAACTACAATATTTTCCGATTTTCTATTTGATGTACTTTTTATGGTTAATGCATCGTCGTCAGTATCACCTACACAATCTGAAATGATTACATCCTTGCAGCCGTCAATATCAATCATATCATTGTTATAATTGCAATGATTAAAGACTCTGATTCCCTGGACCCTGACTTTATTGCAAGCAAGGTAATGTTGCATCCACATTGCAGAGTTGGTTAGGAAAATTCCTTCCACTTTAATATTCGAACATTCTACAAACCATAACACATAAGGTCTATTCATATAACGGTCGGGCTTTTTGCGGGTAGTAGTTTTAAAAGTTCCGCCTTGCCCATCAATTGTACCTGTTCCGGTAATAGAAATATTTTCTTGTTTTTCGGCATAAATCAAGGACTGCTTTACCCAGGTGTCGCCATAAAACTTGTATTCCGGATTGTTGTGGGGATAATCGCCAATATTGGTGCTTCCCAAAAGAGTTGCTTTTTCAGCCAAATGTAAAGTAACATTGCTTTTTAAGTAAATCGTTCCTGTTATAAATTCTCCGGCAGGAATAACAACCGTCCCACCTTTTTCAGAACATTCATCAATTGCATTTTGAATAGCTTTTGTATTTATTGTTTTCCCATCGCCAACAGCAGCATAATCAAGTATATTGTAGGTGTAATTACTTCCTAATGTCACAATTGAGATTAGAAAAAAGAAAGATAATATAGTTACGGATTTTGTCGGATACATTAATGTTGGTTTATGTAATAATTCGGTTTTCAATATAAGTAGCTGATGTTTTGTACGCCTGATCAAGATTTGATACACCCGACTCATCGCCTCCAATGTCTAATCCAAAAAAACCTTTGTAGTTAATTTTATCTATTGTTTCAAAAAAACTATCCCAGTGAATTTCACCATCGCCAATGGACAAGTGTTCAACTGTTAAGCCCCTGTTGTCGGAAACATGGATATAATCTATCCTATCTTTCAGTCGTAGTAGCGACAAAGCCAGATTATCTTTTACAAGAAATTGGTTGGCGGTATCGAGATTAAATCGAAGGTTATCTGCTTTTACAGCATCTAAAAAATAAAGAAATGCATCGGTTGTAGCAGATAATACTCCAAGACAAGGATGCATCTGATAGGTTAATCCTTTGGCATTAGCAATTTGGCAAGCTGTTCTCATGGTAGCAGTTAGTTCATCCCAGTATTTATTCCAGTCCAAGTGCTGAGGGAATTGAGCTGCCTGTAAAACTTTTTCATCGTAATGCCTCACAACCGGAATATCTTTTGGAAACTGATAAGGGGGAAGCGGTGCATTATCGAGAACTCCTTTTGCACCGATTATTTGAGCGATTTCACATCCCTTTTCAAAAAGCGCAAGATTTTTCTCTCTTTCAACGGGATCGGCAGAACTTAGTCCGGGTAATACTATGCAAAAGTAAGGTACTTCCAATTGGAGTGCTGTGAGCTTCTTTTTAATTTCAAACCGCAGCTTGTAAATCTGCAATAAATGTTGTTCGCGGATACCTTCTAATTCGATACTAGAAAATCCAAGGTTCGACATTTCTTCAATATGGTTCAAAGTATTTACTGCCTCAGGTGGATAACCATATTTTGTAATGGGGTATAAATAACAACAGACGAGTGAAGAGTCAAATTTTTTCATTTTTCATTTTTTAAAATATTTTAAAAGGAACCTTTGATTCCATAAATTCCGGCAACAGCCATGGCTAATGTGAAAAGGATAACCAAACCCATAAAAATATTCCACTTTTTTGTTACCGGGTAATTATCTGTTTTTGCCAAACGATTTACCATAATCAACATTAAGGCAAGTACCAACGGAGTAACAATTATTGCCAGAGATTGTGAAATAATCATTATAAAGACTGGTCTTCCACCAAAAATGGGGACTACTAATCCAAATAAAACGCCCATAAGTACCAATAATCGCGATTGAGTACTTTTCATATTTCGCGGCTTATTATTATAATCGGAGAACAGCCATGGCGCCAATAAAATAATTGGAAACAAGGAAGATAAACCTGCGCTTACAATGCCTGCAACAAATATGGATATTGCAAAACGCCCTGCAATGGGTTCCATTAACTTCACCATATCTATAGCATTTTCAACTTTTAATCCGGCAGGATATAATGTTCCGGCAGCACTTGCCATAATTGCAAAACTTAAAATAAACATCATCGCCGCAGAAATCAGAGCATCTCTTTTCTCAAATTTCAAGTCACCTATCCTCCACCCCTTCTCCTGAACCAAAATAGAACGAACCACATACAAAATAGCGCCCATTGTTGTTCCTACCATACTTGCCGAGAGCAAAAGTTTTTCTGTGGTTTTTGGAATTCGCGGGATTAATCCATTAAGCATTTCTTTTGGGTCGGGGATTACAATAAACATAGTAGCAATAAAAGATACTCCCATTATGGTAACAAATATGGCCAGAATCTTTTCAAAGAAATTATGTTTGCCTTGCCAAAAAAGATAATACAGCAATACTCCGAATACCAATGCTGAATACAAGGGATTAATACCTCCGGAATCGGGAAACAGTGGTTCTGACCACTCCTGAACTACTTGTGTAACAACACCCATTACTCCCATGCAGGAAACCCATTCACTGACAAGTAAAGAGACTAAAACAAAAATACTTATTGGTTTCCCAAAGAATTGTTTAAAACTAAAAAGAATGGTATCCCCGGTTATTGCTGTGTATCGTCCAAAACTTACAATCAAAAAATAAGTAAATATGCAGGAAAGTAATAAAGGCCACATTAACTCCAAACCAAAAGATGCCCCAGACGAAGCCATTGTAGTAATACTTCCTGTTCCAATGTTATAGCCGATTAGGAAAATACCCGGTGCAATAGATGCCAGGAAAATTTTTAGCTTTTTCATTTAGTCAAATCCATCCATTTGTATATGATTTAAGACGGAATGGAAAAGAAAATTCCTTACAGAGGTAAGTGGAAAAAGTAATTTTATATTCAAGAAACGTATTTCACTGATGCGGGAAAAAGATGAAAAAAGAAAAATAGAGAAACAAAACAAAAAATGTCCAATGTATAATCATATTTAACAATCTAATCCTACAGTGTAACAATATGAGCAAATTTACAAAGCAGAAATGTTTTGTATTGCTTTTATTTACTGATGTTTCGACTTGTTTGCAATAAAAAAAGTACGATTCAACAGTGATGCAATTAATAGAGAATACCAGCCAATCAAGGAACGGTTTTTCGAGGGTTTGCAACAAGTGTAGCCACACGATATCACACAAATAGAAAGTGAGAACGGATTAAATTTCAAAGCACTGCATACGATGACACCAGGTAAAGTAATGGATAAGAACAACGTTTTCATGGGTGAGCAAGTTCCATGTAGATAGGTATCTTGATGAATTTTGCTTTCGGTTAAACCGTTCACTAATGAAAGAAAATATATTTAATAATATAATACGGAGAATGGTGGCTGCCGACAAAATTTATCAGGTAGAATTGATAGGTGGCTAACTACTGACCTCTAATCATTAAAATGCAAAATTTGTCGAAAAACGCCAAACCCAATAATGTGGGATGTTATATTGATGACAATCCTCTCAAAATATTAAGTGTTGCTCATGGTGAAATAAAAGCATTAGTGTATGAGACAAATCTTTGCAAGGTATATCCCAGGTTAGTCGTTTTAATTGGCAGACAAAATGATGCATTGACCAATATTTTGCATTTAGTTAAATGATATCTAAGTGTTAAGATAATCTTCACATTGGCAATCACTTTATCTGGTATAATAGATTACAATACAGCAAGTTACGAAGAAACATAAACAGTATACTCTACAAAGAAAGGATTCCGATTTTGTGCATCATCACCATTGTATGCAGCTTTCCTATTATTCATATTCTCAAAAAAAAACAGAAAAAAGTTTTGACACAGGTTCAATTTCGGTTTGCAAATAAGCAGCGTCTTTGACTATCATTAAAAATGTCACTTTAAAAAATATAGTCTTTCCCTTCTAATTTTAATTTTTCAAATTAACCGAAGTTGCCAAAGCTAACACTCTTCCTTCGCTCCCTACCGCATTATAGAAATGATAAACAACACCATCCCACTTGATTACCCAAGGTTTATGGGCAAATTGCTTATCATAGCTTTCTGAAGGCGCAATTAAATCGTCCCCTTGCCAATCGGTCCAGTTCACCAAATCATACGAACAGGCAAATCGCTCAAATGCGCCGGGTTTCCAAAAGGCACCAAAATAAAACAATACATACTTTTGAGTTTCACCCTTTCGCTTCCGGTCCTGTTTGAAACAGTAAATACCGGATTAACAACCGGGCTTTTATTAGAAGCTGCCAAAACAAACGAAATTTTGTTTTTGTCTTCACTATTGAGTGTCCAGCATCTTTCTTGTGCAAGATAGTTTCCACCTGTGGCACCTTTCAGATTGATTAATTTTGCAGGCTGCATCCAGGATTTGGCAAGCGAAACATGATCTGTAGATCGTCCTTCAGCAAGCCCCTCAAGCATCAATTTTTCCTCAAATGGAGCTTCTCCTTTTGATTCGTTTGTGGTTGGAACAATTATACTTCCGGTTGAAGAAAAATGAGAAAGCCGATCGGAATGAATGGCTTTCCTTCCATCGCTCATAATTTGTGCTGAAGGCCAGTGATTCCAATAGGGAAAAATAGAATAATCAGTTGTTTCGCCGGTATAAAGACTATTTCTTTGAATGTCACCAATAAGCACCGAATTCAGTTTTCCTTTTAAATCGATAACATGAACCGCGTAACCTTTCATATCAAATCCGTCAACAGGATACCCAGTTGTGCAATCACCAATTTTTTCGGTGCCATCCAGTTTTGCAGCCTGAAGCATTGTTGCTTTTTCAACCGTTGCTTCGGGATGAATTCCGGTCGAGATAATCATTGATTCCTGCCACTCGTGAGGGCTCGACCAGTCATGCCAGCACCGAAGCCGTTTGGCTGCAATCCCATCCGGGTAAATTACATAATACCAGTCACTCCAGTCGCTCCACTGATTTTCCTCATTAAAATTGGCAAACACCTGATTGACATCAATCAAAGGATATCGCCAGTGTACAATCACCCTTGCCGGACTCGATTCCACAACTCTCACAAAATTGTAATATCCGAGCTTGTCCGACATGGGTTCCATACATCCGACTCCCCCTGTCCGGTTCCATGTTTCGTTGAACTCATTCGACAACCAAATCCCCTGATCATTGGAAAGTGCCGGAATATAACTCAGTCCGCGCCAAAACACAAAATGTCCGGGCAGTTTGTCAAATCCAACCACAATATCAGGGTAACTGCCAACTCTCCACATATTATCCCAGCGATCAACCAATTTCATGTTTACATATTCAGCAGAGAATTTTTCAAAAGGCTTTATTTCCGGCAACTTGTAAGGTTGAATTTCACTATTAAATTTTTTT
>JBBQPP010000101.1:0-9940 GCA_038217255.1 Bacteroidales bacterium
AAAGAACAGCAGTGAATGGAGCGCTTTATCTGAAAAGTACATTGTACTTAATAATGTTTTCGGAAAAGAAATAGTGATTAATGAAATAATGTATCACCCCGAAAATGGGTTCCCTGAATTTATCGAACTTTTTAACAAGGGCGAAAACACTATAAATCTCGAAGGATTTGTATTTACCGAGGGGATTGATTTTAAATTCCTGCAGGAGAGTACCATTTTTCCGGGTGAAGGTTTGGTTTTGACAAACGATACAGCATTATTCAAAAATATGTATGGGTTTAAAGCTTTTGGACAGTTTAACAAAAGACTTGATAACAAAGGAGAAGAATTGATTTTGCAGAACCTTTTCAGCCAGGTTGTCGATTCGGTTTCTTATTCTGATACAATTCCGTGGCCTGCCGCCGCAGATGGTGAAGGATTTTCAATTGAAGTCATTAATCCAAACATTGATAATTCGGTATCCGGAAATTGGAAAATATCCGACATTAAAAATGGGACTCCTTTCGAATCTCAAACCAGACAAGAGATTGAAGCAATTTTGTACCCGAATCCATTTAATAATATGATATACATTAACTTGAAAAATCAGGATTTGGAGTATAAAACATTTATTGTTGAGTTTTTCAACTTGTATGGAAGTAAAGTAAAATCGGTTGAAGTTTATAATGAGAATTTGAAAATTCAAATTCCAACAAACAATTTAAGTCAGGGTTTTTATGTAATAAGAATCAAAACAAAACAGAAATCCTCATTTTCCGAGCAAAAATATAAAGTATTAAAACTGTAAAGATTGATATCGGTTGTAATAAAAATCTAATTTTTAAATCATAATATTTTGAACATATATTTGTATTTATTGTTGAATATGAAAATAATAAAATTGAATATGAAAACTAAAAACCATCCTTTTTTCCCGTTGCTTTACGGCATTATTTTTATTGCATTTGCATTTGTAATAACAGGCTGCTCACAAAAACCAGAACCCACTATTAACACTGATTATATGGATTTATCCATAAATCCGGGTGACGATTTTTACCACTACGCAAACGGAAACTGGATAAAAAACAATGCAGTTCCGGATGACCGGTCGAGTTTTGGTTCGTTTGATATTGTCAATAAAAAAAAGGATGCAGACATTAGAACATTGCTTGACGAAGTATCAAAAAAGGAGGATGCCGAAAAAGGCAGTATTACCCAAAAAATACGTGACTTTTATTCAACCGGTATGGACACTGTAAAAATTGAAGATGATGGAATTAAACCCTTACAATCAGAAATAAATATGATTGAAAGTATTAAGTCAATTGAGAATTTTGAGGACTTGGTGGCAAGGTTCCATACTTTTGGTTTAGACCCACTTTTTAATGGAGGCATTGAACAGGACTTGATGGACAGCAAGAATTACAAATTTTACCTGATGCAAGCCGGAATTGGATTACCCGACCGTGACTACTACACAACCGACGATGACCGTTCAAAAGAAATAAGGGCCGAATATGTAAAACATGTGGCTAAAATGTTTGAATTAATGGGAACCGATTCAGAAACTGCTCAAAAAAATGCAGCAATAGTAATGAGCATCGAAACCCGCCTTGCCGAAAAATCGAAAACCAATACCGAAATGCGCAATATTCCGGCTTTGTACAATAAATTTACAATGACGGAATTGGATGAATTGGCACCAGGATTTAACTGGGCCCGATATTTTGACAGTATCAGCGAAAAGGATTTTGGCGATGTTATTGTTGGCATGCCCGTGTTTTTTGAGGAGATTGGAAAAATTGTAAACGAAGTTCCAATTGATGACTGGAAAGTGTATTTAACCTGGAATTTGATAAATCGTTCGGCGGAATTCCTTAATTCCGATTTTGTGAATCAGGATTTCAAATTCTATTCAGAATTTTTATCAGGAAGCAAGAAAATACGTGAACGCTGGGAACGGGTTGTAGGTGTAACCAACAGTGCAATGGGAGAACCACTGGGAGAACTTTATGTTGAAAAATATTTCCCACCTGAATCAAAGGAAAAAATGATAGCGTTGGTCGGGAATCTAAAAAAAGCACTTAAAGTTCGAATTGAGAACCTTGAATGGATGGGCGATTCGACAAAAATAGCAGCTTTGGCAAAACTTGATTTAATGGGAGTTAAGATTGGTTATCCTGATAAATGGGAGGATTTTTCAAAACTTGAAATTGAGCCCGATTCTTATGTTTTAAACGTTCGCAGGGCAGGATATTTTGCATATTACAAAAACCTGGACAAATTTGGGAAACCGGTTGATAAGGAAAAATGGGGAATGAATCCTCAAACCGTTAATGCAGGATATAATCCTTTAATGAATGATATTACTTTCCCTGCGGCAATTTTGCAACCTCCGTTTTTTTACGCTAATGGTGATGATGCAGCAAATTATGGTGCAATTGGAATGGCAATCGGACACGAAATGACCCACGGATTTGACGACCAGGGACGCAACTTCGATAAAGATGGAAATATGATTGACTGGTGGACTGAAAAAGATGCCGAGGAATTCAACAGGCGTGCAAAACTATTAGTTGATCAATACAATGGTTTCGTAACCTTAAATGGCGTTCATGTAAACGGGGAATTATCATTGGGAGAAAACCTTGCCGATTTTGGTGGAATAACAGTTTCATTAGCAGCTTACAAGATAAGTCTTGAAGGAAAACCTACTCCAAAACCTGTTGATGGATTTACTGATGTTCAGCGTTTTTTTCTTGCATATGCCCAACTTTGGAAAGGTAATATCAGAGATAAAGCACTTTTGAGGCTGGTTCAGGAAGATGTGCATCCATGGGGCGAATATCGCGTTAACGGGGCGATGTTTGATGTGCCGGAATTTTACGAAACGTTTAATATTAAACCGGAAGACAAATTGTTCAGGACAGTTGAACAAAGACCAGTTATTTGGTAATTATTCACAATATGAAAATCAAAATCCTGGGTTATATTGCCTGGGATTTTTTATAATGTTTTTGATGTTTTCCGGTTGGCATAATTGAGCAAAACCAACGAAAGTGTAATCACAAGCATTCCGGCAACCGAAACCCAATCTGGCTTTTCATCTTTGATTAAAATCCAACTTAATGCCGCGCCCAAAGCCGGAATGATAAATTTCCACATATTCAATATTGAAACTTTTACGCCTGGCCGCTGCAACAACGTGTACCAAATGGCAAAAGCTGCTGCCGATAAAAAACTCAGCCAGCCCAGCGTGAAATAATAAACCGGTGGAAAAGGCCCCCAATTGATTCCTTCTACTGGAATTGCAATAATAAAAAGCATCAAACCACCTATAAACAAAGAGGTTGAGCTTAAAACCAATGGCGACCGCCCGGTTTGGTATTTCGAAACCATCACATTCGAAAATCCCGAAAAAATATTGTTGACAAACAGTAACCCGATTCCCAACAGTTCAAGTTCGTTTTTGATTTCAACTTTACTCCTTCCAATTGTGATAATGGCGATTCCGGAAATCCCAATTATTATGCTACCAATTTTAATGGGCGTCATTTTGTCGTTATGCATTGCAAAGTGGGCAACAATGGCAATAAACAGCGGCGATGAACCAATAATCATCGCACCAAGCGCACCCGGAACAAATTTCATCCCCATATAAAAAAATGCATATTGCGCAGTGAATTGCATTACCGAAAGCAGCAAAATAAACTTCCAGTAAGCTTTAAATTCATTATAAATCACCCGTGGTTTACCAAAATAAATAAACAGGATTATCCCCGAAATAATAAAACGCATTCCGGCAAATTGAAATGGAGAGTTATACTGCAAACCAATTTTCACATTGGCAAAAGCAGTTGACCACAACCAGCAGGCCAATATTGCCAGAAAAGTTGTGCTTTTTAATATGCCTTTTAAGGTTGTCATTTTTCAGGAGCAAAGGTGTGAAAAATTGTAATTGATTTGGGCAGAATCTAAAAATAGAACATTCAGGCTTAAAAGTCAGCCAACATTACGAAATTTATTGTTAAATCGGAGTTCATTTTGTTATATATTCGAAATAACATAACTATTAGATTTAATTTGCACATCTTAAAGAAATTTAAAAAATGGCAAGAAGAATTATCAACAATTATGCCGATTTTGAGGTATTGCAAGGGCAATTAATCGGCGTTTCGGATTACATAACAATAACACAGGAACAAATCAACAAGTTTGCAGATGCGACTCTCGATTTTCAATGGATACACACCGATCCGGAACGTGCAGCAATAGAATCGCCTTTTAAAAGCACAATTGCGCACGGATATCTCACCGTTTCAATGTTGACATATATGTGGTTTAATGTGGTTGACGTTCGCAATGTGAAAATGATTGTGAATTATGGTATTGAGAGTTTGCGTTTTCAGCAGCCAGTTTTAGTGAACGACAAAATTAGGGCAACTGTCTCACTTCATGAAATTAAAAATCTCCGTGGTATTGCTAAAGTAACAGTTAAAATAATTGTTGATATTGAAGGTCAGAAAAAACCTGCCTACGAGGTTTTGTCAACTTTTTTGTATCATTTTGAAAAGTAGGACATAGCACAGGGAACGGTTCCTTTTTTAACCCAGCTTCTCCAATAATCCCTCGCAGGAATCTTCAAGTAAATCGATTACAAGTTCAAAGCCTTCGGCACCTCCATAATATGGATCGGGAATTTCATCGTATTTAAATGTTTTTCCGAAATCAGTCATTTTGTGGATTTTCTGAAGATCGTCAGCAGTCCGTGCCTTACTTTTTAAGACCCTGATATTTTCATCTTCCATCCCAATTATCAAGTCAAAATAATCAAAATCAATATTTGGATCGAATTTGCGCGAAATACCCGTGAGTTCGTAACCGCGTTTGATAGCATGGGATTTCATCCGCCGATCCGCCTGTTCACCAACATGATATGCAAGTGTGCCTGCCGAATCAATTTCAAACTGGTTGGCAAGTCCACGGAATTCCACAAGGTGTTTAAAAATCCCTTCGGCAGTGGGCGAACGGCAAATATTACCAAGGCAAACAAACAAGATTTTTGTTGGTTTCTTGTCACCAACTGAATTCCCTCTATTCATTCCAGATTTCGTATGATTTTTTTGCCTGAAGTAAAAGCATTTCATGACCATTTTTTGTTGCTGCCCCCATGTTCATACCTTTTCTTAAAAATGCCGAAATTTCGGGATTATAAACCAAATCGAACAGCAAATGCTTTTCAGTAATGTATAAATAAGGAATATTAGGGTAAGTTTCAACATTGGGGTAAGTACCAAGTGGAGTTGCATGGATAATTAAAAGTCGTTCCTTCATCATTTCTTCATCAATATCCTCATACCTGATTTCGTTTTCCTTCAACTCCTCAATTGACGCTGAAATAAACTCGATTCCCAGGTTTTTCAATACATATTTTAGTGCTTTCGATGCACCGCCGGTACCAAGTATCAACGCTTTTTTATGATGTGGTTTGAGCAATGGTTTTAACGAAGTTTCAAACCCATAAGTATCGGTATTAAAACCTTTTAAACGAACATTTGAACTACTGCGAACAATTTTCACAGTATTTACAGCGCCGATTTCTTTGGCCGATTCGTTTAAATCATCAAGAAACGGAATTACCTGTTCTTTATAAGGAATGGTAACATTTAAACCAATCAGTTCAGGGCTGTTTTTAATAATTTCAGGAAACTTCGCAATATTATCGATTTCGAAATTATCATAAGTCGATTCAATGCTTTCTGTTTCAAATTTTTCGGTAAAATATCGTTTTGAAAACGAGTGGGTTAAAGGAAACCCTATTAGTCCATATTTTTTCATTTCTTCAATTTGTTTGCTATGTTTTCAATAATAAAAATGAGGGCAAATCCAACTATTGCCAGCACAATTGCTCCTAACATAAAAGCGTGGTTACCTGTAATTTGTTCATAGGTACCCGGAAAAACATTTACTTCAACCAATGGTTTTATCTCGCCATGCCTGTCGGTAAAAGTTTCAACAACTTCTTTCCACGGCCAAACTTTGTTTAACGATCCCACCATGAAACCTGACAACATTGCAATGGTCATGTTATGGTATTTCTTTAACAACCACGAAAGTATGTTCGAAAACGAAACTATTCCGATTGCCGCTCCCGACAAGAAGGTAAGAATAACGGCTATTTTGAACTCACTAACCGATTCGAGTATGAATTTGTACATACCCAACAACACCAAAATAAAACTTCCGGATATACCAGGTAAAATCATCGCACAAATTGCAACCGCGCCCGAAAGAAAAATAAACCAATATGTTGTGTTGGCTTCGGCCGGGCTAATAATTGTAATAGAATAGGCAATAATTATTCCCGCAATTCCTGCCAATATAGTTGCTGGATTCCATTTTGTAATTGTACGGGCTACATAAATTGCAGAGGCAACCACCAACCCAAAAAAGAACGACCAAACCAAAATTGGGTACTGATCGAGCAAATATTTTAACCCTTTCGCCAGTGATATAATGCTGATTGCAACTCCCGTAAACAAACTGAGTAAAAATGAACCGTTTATTGCTTTCCAGAATTCCGGAAATTTACCTGCAAGTATTAATTTTAATGAACTCAGGTTAACTGATTTTATGGAATTTATCAGTTCTTCGTAAATACCACTGATAAATGCTATTGTACCACCCGAAACTCCCGGAATTACATCTGCAGCCCCCATTGCTATTCCTTTTAAAGTAATTAACGAGTAGTCTTTTGCTGTTCTGTTCATTAAATTATCTGTTGTTTTTTGATTTTTTTGAACTAAAATTCTCTTACCCGAAATTTTCAGGTTAAAATAATTTTCAATATTATTATTTTAGGATTTCAAAACATGGATTGTAGCCTGACGATTTCTCCTATTTTCGATTATATTTCTTAAAATCGTCCACTATCTGAATTATTTTTTTGTTTTTTTTCAACTTCGGATTCATTTCAAACAGAAATTCAACCTGTTTAAAATCCTGCATTAGCGCGAAAGAAAGCATCTCGTGTGCTTCGACTTGCTTTTTTTGATTCAATAACAAGTCAACAAGCCGATATTTTAAAATGGCATCCTTGTTATTATCAATACCTTTTTTTAAAATCTTTGTGGCATTTTTAATTTCCCCGAATTTAAGATAAACATCGACCCAGGTAAACCAGATTTCTATATTTTCAGGTTCAATTTGTGCTGCTTTCTTTATTGCAGAAATTGCATTTAATTTATGATTAAAATCTTTATTGATTTTTCCAAGTGTAAGCCAGTATTCCGGATTGAGATCATCAAGTTTTATCGCTTTATTAATGTATTTTATACTTGCATCAAAGTTTTGTTCAATCCAAAATATCAACCCAATCCCAAACCAGGCTGTATCATTGTTTTTGTTAATGTTAATAGCGCGATTATAGTAATACTGTGATTTACTGTAGTCCTCAATATTCAAATAACATTCGCCGATATAACAATAAGCTTCATCGTTATCGGGTTCACTTTCCAGAAATTCTTTGTATTTAATAATGGCTTTTTCGTACTTTTCTGCATTGGCAAGTGCATTTCCAATGTTAAAAAGCGACATGTGAAATTCACTGTTCAAAGCATATGCAAACTCGTAAGCTTCAATGGCCTTTTCGTGATTTTCTGTTTTATTGTAAACCGTTCCGAGATTAAACCAAACATATTGATTAAACGGATCAATGTCAAGGTATTCATTGTAATATTTAATACTTTTTTTAAGTTTATTTTCCTGGTCGTAGAAGAAACCTAAATCGTACAAAGCCAAATCGTTAAAGGGGTTTGCTTTTATAGTTCTTTCAAAATAATATATTGCTTTTGATATATTGCCAATCTGCACATAGGTTGACCCGATTTGATAAAGTATATCGTCTATTTCGGAACCCGCAAATTTTACTGCTTTTCTATAAGACATCAGGGCTTCCGTTTCTTTGCCCATCACCAATTGGGCAGAGCCTTTCAACAGGTGAACTTCAGGATTAGTTGAATCAACTTTTTCAGCGGTTTGGAGATATTTCAACGATTTTTCGTAATGTCCTTTGTTAATTAAAATCTGGGCATATTTTAGTTGAAGTGGCAGTGCATTTGGATGAATTTTTATTCCTTGTTTAGCAGCAATCTCAGAGCCATTTAAATCACCCTCATCCAATAACTGCTCAACAATAGCTTCAAACTCGGAAACATCAAAATATTTGCTATTCCCCGAAATGAGCGACCTTTTAAATCGGTTCACCGCTTCAATAGTTTCATCGTCCCAATAGTTATCTCTTTCTTCCATCATTAGTTCGAAATTCAGCTTGCAAAATTAACAATTCAACTGATATAATGAAAAACTAACCCAAGTGTTGTTCCCGCAATAAATCGTTCACTGTTTTTACGGGGTTAAAAGTTTCAATTGGCACTTCAACAAAAAGTGTGTTCCAGTTACTCATAGCTCCATTCCATAGCCCTGGTAATTCCTGTGCTTTCAGCTCTTGTCCGTCTTTTGATTTTTTCGAAATAAAACCTGTTGCCGGATCGGTAAATTCTGCCAGATTATATTTTTCGCCCCTGTAGTTTTTAACTGCGCCAACCAAATCCACCGGATTGAAATGTGTTGCATGTTTTGCCATGGTCTGTTGTTGAACACTTTCAGTGTCAATCTGCGAACTTTCAACCACCTGCAATGAAACTGTCCCATCGCTGTTTTTTGCCCAAAATGGGCCACCACCAGGTTCACCTTCATTTTTTACCATTCCGCAAACCCGCAATGGCCGGTTGTATTTTTCTTTCAGATAATGGTACAACTGCTCTTTTTCGGTATAATACTGGCTCGATTCGGGTTTTGTGTTTAACGTATTTTCAAGAAAAGCTGAAGCAGCAGCCAAAAATGCACTGTCGAGTGCAACCGGATGTTTTTCGTTTAACTCTTTTTGATAAAAGAAAAGTTTTTCCTGTGTTTTCAGCAGCACCCCGGCCAAAGCTTTTTTGTAGTCGATGGTAGGTTTTTTAAGCCTGTCAGGAACTACATTGTCAATGTTTTTAATGAAAATAATGTCGGCATTTATGTCGTTGAGGTTTTCAATGAGTGCGCCATGTCCGGCCGGCCTGAAAAGTAAACTACCGTCGGTTTCGCGAAATGGTTCATTTTTCATGTCAACTGCGATTGTATCAGTCGAAGGTTTTTGCTGGCTAAATTTAATATCGAAAGTGACATCTAATACTTCTTCATAATTCGCAACTATTTCTTTCAGCAAATCTTCAAATCCCTGCTGATGCTCAGGTGAAACAGTAAACAGCAGTCTCACTTTCCCATTTCCGTCTTTTGCGTAAGCTGCGCCTTCAACAAGATGTTCTTCAAACGGTGTTCGTTCACCATTTTCGTATTTATGAAATTTCAAGAGACCTTTTGGCAGCGAACCATAATTCAGCCCTTTCTCGTTTAAAAGAAAATCGATTTTGTTTTTTTCATTTAATTCACTTCCATTTTCTTCGATTACTGTTTTCAGCCTATCAGTAAAAGCAAATTTTTCAAACCCATCAATATATTGTTTTGCGCCTTTATTTAAGTTAGCAATTTCAATTGAACCCGATTGTCCAAAGGACTCAAGTGCTTCGTACAAATCTTTAAACATGCGGCTGGCAGCACCTGATGCCGGGATAAACTTTAAAGGTCTGATTCCGTGAGCAACTTTTTCTTCGTATAAATCCACGGCCTTTTTGAGGTCGGTTTCGTTTAAACGAATTATACCATTTCCAACGGTTGCAGCATCTATTATTTGCAAATAAGGAAATCCTGTTTTAAAACTTTCGATTTGAACCAGTACGGTATGCAGTTCACTGCCACGCTTTTCAATCTGCTTTTTGTCTTTTGTCGAAAACATGAATTGTAATTTTTATGATGTTTCTAAAATTAAAAATCTTATTTCAATATCAAACAGTCAAAC
>JBBQPP010000102.1:0-9864 GCA_038217255.1 Bacteroidales bacterium
AGCAAACATTAAACTTGAAGAACTTTCCATAAAATCCTTTGAGTCGCCGGCAAGTGCGGTTCGGAAGGTATCATCAAGTACCTTTGCAGAAATTTTATCCATTTCGGCAAGTCCTTCACTAATCGTTCTTCCTTCAGCTAACCCAGATGAAACAGTTGCAGCAACAAACCTGTTATAGCGGTACAACTGCGGGGGTGCTGTCGATTCCTGGAGGTTTACGAAATTATCAAGCTGAACCATTTGACCGTCATTACTTCTTACATAAAGCGATTTTAAGTCCAGGGGTTTATTTCGATCCTGGCGTGCCAGTTCACCCAAAATCTGATATTGTTTCCCATTCATAATAAAATACCCGAATCGTTGCCCGCTTAGAGCTAGTTGAAGGGTTTGCCCTATATTTTGAGTAGATACTCCCAGCAGGTTTGCCTTGTCGCGATTAATTACGATTTGTAACTCTGGTTTAGTGAACTTAAGGTCCACGTCAGCCATTTCAAAGATCGGATTGTCGTGTACTTCAGCCATAAATGCCGGTAAAATTTCACGCAGTTTATCAATGCTGGGGGCCTGCAGTACATACTGGATTGGAAGCCCTGCTCGTCTGCCACCAAATGTCGATTGCTGGATAACACTTGACCTTGCTTTTGTCATCTTCCGAAGTTCTCCGGTAAGCTGGGCGGCAATTTCCTTCTGCGAACGTGTCCTTTCTGATGGAGGTACCAAAACAAGACGGACATGTGAGTGACCACCAAATATCATTGTAGTTAATTTATCCCGTTCAGGAACGGTTCTTTCAACCAGTGCAGCCACTTCTTCGGTGTATGCAGCATTATATTCATAAGTAGAACCCTCCGGAGTGGACATATTGATGCTTAATTGCGAACGATCTTCCAATGGCGCCATTTCTGCGGGGATATTTTTCCAAAGAATATATATCAGAACAAATGAAATGGCCAAAATAAATAGTGAGATGTATTTTCGATTAAGAAACGAGTTAAGCGAATTTTGATATGCCCTGTTTAGTTTGACAAAGAATTTTTCTGTCCAGTTAAAGGCTTTGCTCCTTTTATGCCTTGTTTTCAGAATTTTTGTCGAAAGCATGGGTGTCAGCGTCAATGCGACAAAAGAAGAAATGGCAACAGCAGCTGCAATTACGATACTAAATTCACGGAAAAGCCTTCCTGTCATTCCTTCCAAAAATACGATGGGAAAGAAAACCGCAATTAATGTTATTGTTGTTGCAATAATGGCAAAAAATATTTCGTTGGCTCCTTTTATACCTGCTTCGCGAGGACTCATCCCCTGCTCAATTTTTACATAAATATTTTCCATCATAACAATGGCATCATCAACTACCAATCCAATGGAAAGTACAATGGCTAAAAGTGTTAAAACGTTAATTGTATAACCAGCCAAATACATAACAAAAAACGAACCTATCAACGAAACGGGAATTACAAGAATTGGCAGTATAGTGGTCCTCCAGTCGCGCAGAAAAATAAAAATAATTATAACTACAAGAAAAAATGCCAGGTAAATGGTATTTTTTACTTCCTTGATTGAAGTGCGAATGTATTCAGTGTTGTCGAAACCAACTTCAATTCCCACATCATCTGGTAGATCTTTTTTAATGTAATCAAGTCGCTCATAAACAGCATCAACAATTTCAATATGGTTAGCTCCCGGTTGAGGAACAATAGCCGTTCCTACCATGGGAATCCCGTTCATTTTCATAATTCCACGGAGATCTTCTGGTCCAAGTTCTGCACGGCCAATATCGCGCACCCGGATCGATTGGTCACCCACCTGTTTTAAAATCAGGTTATTAAACTCTGCCGGAGTTGTCATTAATCCCAGGGTGCGAATGGTTAATTCAGTTGTATTGCCTTCGATGCTGCCAGCCGGAAGTTCAATATTTTCGCGCATAATGGCATTGCGAACATCCAGCGGGGTCATTTGATAACCTGCTAATTTTGAAGGTTCCAGCCATATACGCATCGCATACCGTTTTTCGCCCCAAATCAGAATTGAACTGACCCCCGAAATGGTTTGCAACTGCTCTTTAAATGTAAGTTCAGCAATTTCTGAAAGCTCGAGCAACGAACGTTTTGGACTTTTAACTGCAATAAACATAATAGGGCTGGCATCGGCATCAGCCTTAGAAACAGTTGGAGGATCGCAGTCGCGTGGTAAATATCGCTGAGCCTGCGATACTTTGTCGCGTACATCATTTGCAGCCGTTTCAAGATCAACTGTCAATTCAAATTCAACAGAAATTCTGCTTCGTCCCTGACTACTGGTACTTGTTAATGTTCTAATTCCGGGAATACCATTAATGGATTGTTCAAGAGGTTCAGTTATCTGGGTTTCAACAACATCTGAATTAGCTCCCGGATAAGAAGTGCTGACTGAAATGAGAGGTGGATCTACACTTGGAAATTCTCGTACACCAAGGTAGGTCATCCCGATTGCCCCAAATAAAAGAATAACAAGAGAAAATACTGTTGCCAGTACAGGGCGTTCTATGCTGGTTGATGATAAACTCATTGTATTATTTTATAATTTGCTGGTTTGTAACCAAAGTATCGAGTTGAACCGGAAGACCTTCTCTGAGTTGTAAAGTAGCTGTCGTCAGCAATGTATCTCCAAAATTAAGACCTTCCTTTATTTGAATATGCGATGCAGTGCGAAGTCCGGTAACTACCTGAACCTGCTCCGCTTTGCCATTTTTATAAATGAATACCTTTTCCCCTTCCATCTCAGGAATAATTGCTTCTGTTGGAATAGAAACTGCATTTTCAATTTCGGATAAAAGGGCAGTAACACTCACCGAACTACCGGGTTTTAATTCTTCGTTTCGGTTGGGATAAAGAGCCCGGACAACGATAGTACGTGTAGCGAGATCTACCAGGGGATCAACCGCATATACACGGGCTTCAAATTTTTTCGGTGCACTATTCGTAACAAAAGTAATTGAGAACCCTGGGGCAACTTGCCCTGCATAACGTTCATTAACAGCAAATTCAATTTTCAACGGACTAATTTTCACCAGTCGTACAATTTTTGTTTGCGTGTTGGTAAATGCGCCTTCACTAATCATACGCAATCCTACAGTTCCATCGAACGGAGCACGTAGTTCCGTTTCTGCAATTCTTGCTTCTACCAGTAAAATATCAGCTTTCAGCGATTGAAGTTCAGTTGAAACCTGATCGTAACTTTCGCGACTTACTGCATCCCGATCAAGCAATTGTTTCGCTCTGAACTCTCTTTCCTGTAAAAGTTTTAACTGAGCCTGAAGTTTTAATAACTGAGCTTGCAAAGGCCTGTCGTTTATTTTTGCAAGAAGTTCACCTTTTTTTACACGTGTCCCTTCTTTAAAGAAAATGCCAACCACTTTCCCTGAAGTTTCAAAAGCTAAATCTACTTCTTCATCGGGCAACAGCGTCCCAATACCATTGATTAACTCATTCATTTGAGTCGGTACAATTACATAGCCGCTTGCAAATAAAATCTGCTGACCTTCGCGTCCTCCTCGCCCAGCCTGCGGTGTATCTCCCTGTTCGCTTTTAAGCAAAGGTTTTATTTTAGGATAAAAAATAATACCGGCAAGCATGAGTAATATAGCAACAGTTGTTGATATTCTGAAAATCTTTTTTGAAGTCACCCTTTTGTTGATTTAAGTTAATCTATTATTTAAAACTAAGCTTGTTTGACTATCGGAGTTTCGAAAGGTTAAAATGAAAATGAAAAAAAATTACAACTTAGATTTCTTTTTTTAAACCTTTCAGACAAACAACAGTCATTTAAACTGTTGCAAATTTATATATTTCAAATTAGCGAAATGTTAATTTTTTTGTTCTGCATAAATTAACAAAGGATTTATACAAAAAAATCATTTCCCGCCCGAATAAAAATGTATTTTTGCAGCCCCGCTTTTTGAAATCAATAATATACAATGATTAACCTCCGTTGTGATTATATGTGTCGAAAATGAAAACAAAAAAATAAAAAAATGAGTTGGAGAAAAGTAACTTTTATTATTGTCGCGCTAATCATTTTGTTGGGTGGCTCCGCAGCGCTTTCATTGATGTTTGTGTCGATGAAACCTGAACCACCGCGCATGCCGGATATTGAATTAAAAAGGTTTGTAAAAGCGGAAACGGTTAACTATTCCGAAATTGTTTCGCCATTAATAAGTAAGGGAAGAGTGGTTTCAAGTAACGAAGTTACATTGGTTTCTGAGGCGGCAGGGAAAATAGAAAGTGGAGAAGTCGCACTTCGTAAAGGCACTTCTTTCAAAAAAGGACAGTTACTGGCAACCATTTATAAAGATGAAGCGGAATTAGCAATAAAGGCAAGGAAAAGTAGTTTTTTAACCACTATAACCACTTTACTTCCCGACATAAAAGTTGACTACCCCGATCAACTTGAGGCTTTTAGTCAATTTTTTTCATCTATTTCAATGAATGAAAAACTTCCTGAACTTCCTGAGATTAAAAACGAAAAATTTAAAATATTTCTTGCCAGCCGGAATGTGTTTAATGAATACTACAGTATTATGCAAGATGAAAAAAAATTGAGCCGACATTCGCTTTATGCACCTTTCGATGGATCTTTCACGCAGGTTAGTTCTGAAGTTGGCGCATACATTAATATCGGAGGACAAATTGCCAGGATGATTCGCACTGACCAGTTGGAAGTGGAGGTTCCGGTTGAAAATAACCAAAGTAAATGGATTAAAATAGGCGACAAAGTACAAGTATATTCTAATAACCAGGAATCGGTGAAACCCGGAGTTGTTGTTCGTAAATCCGATTTTATTGATTCCAATACACAGTCGCGAAGTATTTTCGTAAAAGTTCAGAATTCAAATAACAATAAGTTGCTTTCAGGCGAATATATGCTTGTTGAATTTCCTGGTCAAAAAATTCAGAAGGCAATGGAATTGCCGCGTGGAGCTGTTTTTAATTCAAACGAAGTTTTTACTGTTGTTGATGGGAAACTTAAAAAACAGGTTATTGACATTTTAAAGTGGAACGAAACAACCCTTATTTTTAATGGACTAGAAGAAGGAACAAAGGTAGTTACGGAACCTTTGATTAATGTAAAAGAGAATAGTCCTGTGGGTATTATTGGTGAAGAAATGCCAAATGTACCAAAAAGGGGAAACAAAAAAGGTAACTCAAACTCACAAGGTTAAGGATGAAGAAAACTGTAGAACTATTTGTAAAGTACCCTTTTTATGCCTCATTAGTTGTTGTATTCCTTCTCATTGTTGGAGGCATGAGCATGTATTCCATGAAAAAGTCGTTTTTCCCTGAACGACCATCACGAATGTTATCGGTAAGTGTATCTTATCCGGGAGCTTCTCCTGTTGAAATGGAAGAGGGTGTAACCTCGAGAATTGAGGAAGCTGTGAGGGCAATTCCAGGAATTTATGAAATAAACTCAGTCTCATCGGAGAATATGACCCGGGTATCTATCGAAATTATTCCTGGTTATGATATTGACGAGGCATTGATAGAAGTTAAAAATGCTGTCGATGGAATTTCGTCGTTTCCTACTGCTGCCGAACGACCAATCGTATCGAAACAGCGCACTACCTCTCCCGCTATGCGTTTGTTGGTAACCGGAGATGTTGATTTGCTTACCCTCAAATCATATGCACAAAAAGTTGAGGAAGATTTCTTGTCATCGGGATTTATCAGCCAGGTAAATATTTCAGGATATCCTCCGCTCGAAATATCAGTTGAGGCAAATGAGGAAGATTTATTGCGATATGGAATTACGTTTACCGAATTACAGAATGCTATCGCACAAAATAACCAGGATGTTTCAGGCGGACAAATCCGGTCGAAGCAAGAAGAATTGCTTATTCGGTTGCGTTCGCGAAGTACCGATCCAAATAAAATTGGAGATATTATCGTTCGTGCAAATCAGGATGGAAGCTTCATCCGAATCAGAGATATTGCACTGGTAAAGAAAAAATTCTCCGACAGTCCAAACAAGTCATTGGAGCATGGAAAGCCGCTCATAAATATGACAGTGATGAAATTAATCAGCGAAGATTTAACTAAAATCGACAAATACATTCGAGGTTACGTCACTGAATTTAATGAAAAAAATCCCGGGGTTGAATTAATCATTACACGTTCATATCTTGAAATTCTTGGAAGCCGGCTTGAACTGCTATACAGAAACGGAGGTCAGGGACTTTTATTAATAGTTATTGTTCTTGGATTAATGCTAAGCACCCGTCTCGCGTTTTGGGTTGCCTGGGGAATTCCAGCCTCCTTTTTAGCCATGTTTATTGTTGCAAGGATGATGGGGATTACCATAAATATGATGTCTCTTTTCGGGATGATCCTTGTTATTGGAATACTTGTGGATGATGGAATTGTGATAGGGGAGAATATTTTTCAGCACTTCGAAAAAGGTAAAAGTCCAATGCGGGCAGCTGTTGATGGAACTATTGAAGTAGTCCCCGCCGTTATTACCTCGGTTTTAACAACTATTTTCGCTTTTATGCCGTTGATATTTATTACCGGGCGGATGGAAATGATGTTTGAAATGGCAATCATAGTAATCTTAAGTCTAACTTTTTCACTTTTCGAATCTTTCTTCGTGTTGCCCGCGCACATTGGTAATGAAACAGTTTTAAACAGAAAAATTTTTCAGGCAAAAGCAAAGGGTATTCGGAAATATACTGAACGCTTTTTTACCTGGTTGCGCGATTATGCTTACGATCGTGTTTTAAAATTGGTAATTGAGTGGCGTTATATTGTAATTGCTGTTCCGGTAGCAATGATGCTGATTACAGGAGGCTTAATAGGAGGCCAGTTTATTAAAACAACCTTTTTCCCACGCATGGAATTCGATTCGTTTAACATAAATGTTGCATTTACACCGGGTTCGGGTGAAAAGCAAACCATGGAATACTTAAATCGGTTTGACAGTCTTGTTTGGGTAGTGAACGACGAGTTGAAAGCAAAATACAAAGATAGTATAGACATTATTGAAAATAGCATCGTTGAACTGGGTTCGGCATTCGATAGGGCAGAAAGCGGGGCACATACCGGGAGCGTTGATGTATCTCCCCGCAATTCGGAAGAAACAGGGATCAGTTCGTATGAAATTATTGATATGATTCGCGAAAAAATAGGTCCACTTCCTGAAACCGAGAAATATTCGATAGGTGCCCGAGGTCGCTTTGGTGATCCCGTATCAATTGGCTTATTGTCAAGAAGTACTGAGGAATTGGAAATGGGCCGTGACTATCTTATGGGTCGTCTTGCTGAAATGCCGCAACTTAAAGACATTGTAAATACAAATGCTTTGGGAAAACAGGAAATTCGATTAGAGCTAAAACCGAAAGCTTACATGCTGGGTTTAACAGAAACTTCGTTGGCAAATCAGGTTCGGCAGGCTTTTTACGGTGGACAGGCGCAGCGTTTGCAGGAAGGACGGGACGAACTTCGTATTTGGGTCAGATACCCTGCTGAAGGCCGCGAAAGAATTGGACAACTCGAACGAATGAAGATAATTACTCCTCAGGGTGAATATCCGCTAACAGAAATAGCAGATTACGAAATGAAGCGTGGCCCCGTAAATATCAATCGTTATAACGGGCGGCGCGAAATTCGGGTTAACGCAGATCTGGTTGACCCTGATGCATCGGTAACGGAAATATTGGATCAGATAAATGTTGAAATTCTTCCGGAATTGAATATACTGTATCCGGGGATTAGTATCGTATTTCAAGGCCAACAAAAAGAAAGCGAAAGAAACATGAGCGATCTAATGATTCTTTTTCCTTTGGCATTCCTGGGTATTATCTTTGTACTAATGATTAACTTTAAATCGTTCGAACAACCTTTTATAATTTTGGTTTTAGTCCCGATTTCAATTCTTGGAGCAATCTGGGGGCACGGTATTCATGGAAAACCACTATCTATTTTGAGCTTTTTTGGAATTATTGCCCTTTCGGGAGTCGTAGTAAACGATGCCGTTGTATTTCTTGATAAATTTAATGCGCTTATTGTCGAAGGATGGAAAGTAAAGATGGCAGTTATTGAGGCTGGGAAATCAAGGTTACGACCAATTATTTTAACAACATTAACAACTTCACTTGGATTGTATCCAATTGTTCTTGAAAAAAGTTTTCAGGCCCAGTTTCTAATTCCAATGGCCATTTCGTTGGTTTATGGTGTAGCTTTTGGAACTATGTTTATCCTGTTGTTTTTCCCGGCACTTATTGTTGTTTTAAATGATATCCGAAGAACAGTTCGAAAATTGTGGCATGGAAGAGAATTTGAACCTGAAGAAGTTGAAATTGCCTGGATACATGCACAGCGAAAATTCGACGATGAGATTCATCCATTTACTGAAAAAGAGGAAAAATGAAAACATTAAATATTTTTGCCCTATTGTTGTTAACCATATCAGCGGCTGTAGCACAAGAACCACTTACACTTAACAATGCCATTGCAAATGCCCTCGAAAACAATTATGGGATAATAATAATGCAACAAAGCCAGCGCATTTCCGAAATTCGGAACAACTGGGGAACTGCTGGCAGATATCCGTATATCAACCTTTCTGCGGGCGACGAAAATTCATACAACATTAACAAAACAGAAAACTATGCAAACAACCGGTTTTCTGCGGGTGCCAGTCTCAACTGGACAATTTTCGATGGTTTTATCGTGAGGATCAACAAACAGCGATTCGATGAGTTGGAACAACTTTCGAAACAAAACACAGCGGTAATGGTTGAAGGAACAATTCAGGCAATCATCATGGCATATTATGATGTTCTTCTTCAAAAAGAAAAACTTAAAAACTGGGACGAGATAAGGCAACTTTCCGAAGACCGGTATAACCAGGCAGAAGATCGAAAAGCCTTTGGCACTTTTGTTACTTATGATGTTTTACAGGCGAAAAATGCGTATCTCACCGACCGTTCGGGTTATCTTTTACAAGAAGTAAATTACAAAAATTCGTTGCGCGATCTGAATTACTTAATGGCTGAAAAAAGCCAAATAAATTATTTGCTTACCGACAGTTTTAAAGCCGTTCCTGTTGATTATACACTTGCCGATTTGCAGGCTCAAATGGTTGAGAACAACAAAAGTTTGCAAAACCAGTATGTCAATCAGCGCTTACTCGAAAATGCTTTGGCAGCGCAAAAAAGTAGTTTTTATCCAACTTTCGATTTTAGGGGTGGGGTAACCGGAACCGCCAACCGAAACAATTATGCCGACCGCGGCGAAAGCTGGGGTAACTCCGCCAACTTTTATGGGAATTTTACATTGAGTTACAACCTTTTCAGCGGAGGAAACCGAAAGCGTGCAGTTGAAATTGCACAAATCGATGAAACTATCGGAACCGTTGAAATCGACCAGATGACACACGAATTGAGCAACAGTCTGGCCAATTTATATGAATTTTATGTTGTACGTAAAGAGTTGCTTACTTTGGCTTTCGAAAATCTTGAAGCGGCAAAACTAAACCTGCAACTTTCAAAAGAAAGGTTTGAATCGGGTTCAATTAATTCGTTTAACTACCGAGATGTGCAAATAAGTTACATAACCATTTCGCAGCGGCAACTCGAAGCAATATATGATTTAATTGATTCGCAAACTTCGTTATTGCGATTGACTGGGACGATTATTCAGGAGTATGAATAATTATTTTATTGGTTAATTGAAAAATACGGAACACTGATGACACTGATTGAAATGATTTACACTGTTTTTATCCGTGCTAATCTGCAAAAATCAGTGTCATCTGCGTTCTAATCGGATGCGGGTTTTTACATCCTCCCAACGGGAACCTTCTTTTGGATTGTTGTAATGGGATTCAAAA
>JBBQPP010000103.1:0-9845 GCA_038217255.1 Bacteroidales bacterium
ATTGAAATGGTAAACCCCTGCATCAAAGGTGCTGTCTTTTCCTTCCGAAATAAAAACCAGCGCATCTTTTTCTTCAGCAAATTCATAGCTACTCACTGCCGGAAATTCTGAAATTTCGCCTGTAATCAAATTCCGCACAAAAAGTGGAAAAACCTTTTCCTCATCTTTTGCCTTCGTCTTTGCCTCTGCCTTTTTTGCTGTGTCCTTTTGCGCTTCGGTTTGATAAGCAATCCAGCCGGCCCATTTTTCAGGCACTTTCACCGAAATCAGTTTTTCAATTGTATCAGTTTTTTGGTTTTCGAGATTGAAAATGGCCAATTTATTGACGGGCAAATCTTCCTTTTTTGTCTTTTTGAGTTTTAACCGGCGGATTGTGTCTTCGCCAGGTTTCAAAGTAAAAATCACAAATTTTGAATCCGATGTAATTTGTGCATCAGTTCCGCCATTAAACGAAGCCTTTTCTTCAGCTTTTGGCGTTGAAATTTTCAAAGTCGGGTCGCATTTCCATGGTTCCTGTTTGTAAACGATAAATTTTCCGTTGTTTGAAATTATGGTTTCGGTAATGCGGTTCCATTTTAAAATATCATTGTGGGTAAGCGGGCGTTTTTCCGTTTGAGCAAAAACAGAAATCCCCAAAACAAGCATTATTAAAAGTGATGCAAAGTTTTTCATATTGTCGATTTAAGTGCTTTTTGAAATGAATTTTAAGGGTGTTGAAAGTAGAAATATTTGTTGATTGAACAAAATTGGTTTTAAGACGGGTGTCGCGAATTCCGATTCGCGATTCAAAACGGCCAATCTGAATTCAACGCACACAAAATTACCCTTCTGCCATTAACATTCTGGCTTCGCTCATCAAAATTGATGGAAGATTGATATGTCGCCTTTCGATACTCAGCAACCAGTAACGGATTTCAGCAGTTTTAAGGGTGTAAAGGACTTCGCGGAATTGGTCAATTTGGTCGCTTGTATATTCCTTTTCTTTTTTGTTTTTGAATGTGTCAAGTTCCTCGTCATCATAGTATTCAATCCTTGTAACGTCCGCTTTAATCTCATCGAAATCGCAAACTTCGTGCGCGCCACAGCAATCTGAAGCAGGAGCTGAAAACTCTTCTACCTCCTGTGTTTTTTCCCTTCCCCGGTTTACATTCACAAGAATAATTATCCCTGTAACGGCGAACAATCCAACAACTATTGCAATGATAATTTCCATGGTGCAAAAGTAAAAAATAGAAATAAGAAATAGTTTTTTGAAGTCAAGTTTTTCCATTTATTAATAGTTGGGTGTAGCGGGAGGAGTGCAGCGCCCGCCTGACTCCTCGGACAGGGTTTCCGATCCGCTGTTATTCAAATCGCGGATCGGAATCCGCGACACCCGGAGAACGCAACGCCCGTTAATCAGAAAATATTGCAAAATTGAATTCGTAAAACTATTCTTTTGTAGATTGCATTTCTATTATTGGAATTCATGGAAAAAAAGGAATACTATAAACATAATTTGCCCCATTTCCAGCAGCCTGGACAAGCTTATTTTGTTACATGGAATTTAAAAGATGCCGCACCAAAAAAGGCATTATTACGATATTCTAAAAAATTGGAGATACTTAAATCTCAAATTGAAATTGATAGAATAAATTCAGTGGGTGTCGCGGATTCCGATCCGCGATTCATTACCAGCGAATCGAAATCCACTGCACCGGGAAAAAAGTATCCCGAATTCGCAAGTTCAATCGAAAATTTACGAAAAGAATACACCGCCCTTCGGAAACAATATTTAAAAGCTTACAACGATTTATTAGATGCTGAGAAAAATCCAAAGATAAATTTGTCGAAGTCAGGGAATTTGAAAGTTTTAATGGAAACCTTAAAATATTGGGAAGAGAAAAAGTTGAAAAGTCATGCCTTTTGCATTATGCCCAATCATGTGCATTGGGTATTTGAATTACTAAAGATTGACGAATTTGGAGAGTCTGTTTATCTTCAAGATATTATGTATTCCGTCAAGCGTTTTTCGGCCAGCGAAATCAATAAACTTGAAAACCGCAAAGGGGAGCTTTGGCAAAAAGAGAGTTTTGACACAACAATAAGGGATGAAAAACATTTGTATTACGCAATTGAATATACATTGAATAATCCAGTAAAAGCTGGGTTGGTAGAAGATAGGATGCAATGGACTGGGAGTTGGGTTCGGGAATAATGGGTCAGCGCGGATTGGGTGCAGCGGATTCAGATCCGCTGATATCGGATCAAGAATCGCCCTGCCTGAATGATGAGGTCGGGCAGGGAATTCACAACACCAAGAAATCGCGGATCGGAAACCGCGACACCCAAATGTAATTTTTCGGAAATTTTTGAAACATGTCAGGATTCACAAATATCTGATATACAGAACCTGCAAGGCGAGAAACGGCTGTTGGATTGGGAAGAATAACTTGTCTTATTGAAAGATAAAAGCTAAGCACAGATTTCTATTTGACGAACAATACAAAAATTCAGGTGTTATATAGTGGTTAAACAAAACAGAGATAGTTTTAACGGTTAAAAACAAAATACAATTTCAATGTTAAGGATACTTTTTGTTTCAATTTTCATCTTTTTTTCAGTCAATATATTTGCCCAAAAGGGCATCGTTTCTGGTCGGGTTATCGATTCAGAAAATAGCCAGCCGCTTGAATACGCAAGCGTAGCAATTTATGGAGCAGCAGATTCAATATTGATAAATGGAACAATAACAGGCAATTCAGGCAATTTTAAAATCGAAAAATTACCCAGTGGAGTGTTTTATATCCGCATTCAGTTTTTGGGACATGAAACTTTTCAAACCCGAAGTTTTGAAGTTTTAAGTGAAGGGGAAACAAAACTTGGTGATTTAAAAATCCTACATTCGGCGCAAATGATGGAAGAAATTAGTGTGTCGGGGAGCAGGGCAAATGCATCGAATAAACTGGAAAAACAGACTTACAGTTCTGCACAGTTCGAAACCGCAAAGGGTGGTACTGCCATTGATGTACTGAAAAATATGCCATCGATAGCGGTTAACGGACAAGGTGATGTTACTGTTCGTGGCTCTTCGGGGTTTTTGGTACTTGTAAACGGAAAACCGGTTTTAACTGATGCTCAAACTGCGCTTGGTCAAATCCCCGCAAATATGGTCAATAATGTAGAGCTGATTACTTCTCCCACAGCAAAATACGATCCTGACGGTAAAGCAGGCATCATAAATATCACCACAAAAAAAGGTGCTGACGATGGGAAAAGTTTGATTGTGAATGGCCAGTACGGCTTTCCAAGTACAACGGATTATGACAACATTCGTGTTGCAAAACGATATGGTGCCGATATCATGTTCAACCAAAAAACGGATAAATGGGATATTTCACTGGGGGCAAACTACAACAGAAACGACATTAATGGTTTTCGCGAAGGACAGCTTGAAGTAAAGGATCCTGGAAATAACCGGCTCAGCAAATCGCCCTCAAATGGAGAAAGGAGTTTTAACCGATATTATTATGCGGGGCGGGCAAATATCACTTACAAAGCCGACGATAATAATGTTATTTCGTTTGGGATGTTTGCTGGAAAACGTTATCAGGAGCGGGATGCAAACCTGTTTTATAAAAATTCGAAATGGACGCTGGACACAAATGAAAAAATATCGGGAATCGATTGGTACAATGCCAATCAACAAGTTAAAGAAGGAACTTTTACGTTGGGAAATTTGGATTACACGCATAATTTTAAAGATACCTCGGCACTAACGTTGTCGTTTTTGTATGAATATGATAATCTGACCGGCAACACTTTTAACAACAATCTTACAAAACCAGGCGGAGTAATGATTCAATACGTTGAAAATCCTTATGAAAAACCGATAAATGGCTACAGGATTAAATTGGATTACGCTAAAAACATTGGAAAAGGAAAATTGGAAGCAGGTTACCAATTCAGGTATGATTCGCAGGATGGCGTTTTCGATTATCTTGTGATTCCCGAAATTCCAAATGATCCAAATATTGACAAATTTCGTGGAACCGCATTTTCCAAAAACCAAATCAACTCGGCTTACTCCCAATATTCGGCAAAAGGAAAAAATTTGGAATACAATTTTGGTTTACGTTACGAATATTCGCAGCGTGATGTTAAATTATCCTTCGACCCCGATCCGCACATTTTAAATTTGTCAAACTTTTTCCCATCGGCAAGCGCATTATATTATCTCAAACCCGATTTGAAATTGAAAGCCGCCTACAGCAGGCGAATTCAACGGGCGTCGAATAACCAGCTGAACCCAATACCCGAGCGTGAACACTCAGAAACACTTGAAATTGGCGACCCCGATTTATTGCCCGAATTTGTTGATCTGGCAGAACTTGGACTAATAAAATCGTTCAAAGACGGAGGTTCGGTATTTCTTACCGCTTATTACATGCACGGAAAAAACCCCATGCAAAGGGTAAACAGTGTATTCAACGATACTATTTTATTTCGTGTTTATACGAATGTTGAAAGCAGTCAGTCGGTTGGGTTTGAAACCGGACTCGACTGGAATCCTGCAAAATGGTGGAAACTTTATATTGGAACCAATGTGTACCAACAAAAATATTCGGGTGATCTCAAAATTTTTGATGAGCCGGTTATCGATGTTAATAATTCGGGTTGGGTATATTCTATCAACGCAAATACAACTTTCACTTTAACTTCCTCCTTGAGTTTAAATGCCAATGTAAATTACCTCTCAAAAAGACCAACAGCTCAGGGTGAAGATTCACGTTTTCTGACACCAAACCTCGCTTTGAAAAAGAGTTTCAAGAATAACAAGTATAGTTTATCACTTCAATGGCAAAATATAGATTTGGGGATGCACCAATCAAACCGTCAGAGAATTACTACCTCTGGCGATAATTTTTACACATCAACAAACTACATTTACGAAACCGACATCTTAATGCTGAATTTCAGTTACAATTTAAACTGGAAAAATGGGAAATCGAAACTTCCATCGAGCGAATTTGGGGAGAAGGAGTTTTAGATTTAAACAAATTACCCCCTGAAAACAATGTTAAATTAGCTATTCGCCGGGAAAGTCCGGCTCAATGTAAATCTTTCGTCTTTATTTAATTTTAAGGCAAGGCTTTGAATGGTTTCTTCGGTAACCAGTTTTTCAATAGCATCGCGAATTGGCGCATAACTGTAGTGAAGTGGACAAGGATTATTTTCATCGCAATGTTTTAAACCAAAACCACAGCCACTAAAAAGTGAATCACCTTCAATAGAAACAATCACTTTTTTGATGTGTAAATCATCTTTTCCTGTATCAAAATAGAACCCGCCGTTGATGCCTTTTAGCGATTCAACAAAACCCTGTTTCACCATCCGCTGTAAAATTTTTGCAGTAAACGATTGCGGGGTTTCAATTTCAGAAGCAATTTCGGCAATACCTGGCCTCCTCCCTTTTAAGTTTTGCAACTTAATGTAGGCCAATGCCCTCAAAGCATATTCGGTTTCTTTCTTAAACACGTTGATTTCAGTTTTTTTAGTGATGAAACAAAAGTAATAAAATATCTGTAATCACAAGAAGACCTTTTTGTCCTCTTGTAAAATAAATTTATATATTTGTACCGAATTTGAATAATAACATAAGAAAATATGGAAACACAACAACTAAAAACTTTGACAGTAGGCGAGATTGTTGCCAATGATATCAGGACTTCAGCGCCATTTAAAAAAGCTGGTATCGACTTTTGCTGTGGCGGAAAACAGTCGTTGGCCGAAGCATGTAAAGAAAAAGGGATTAATGCCGAACAACTGGAAAACGAAATTTTAAAAGCTACGGAAGAACCAATTAACGAATTTATGAATTTCAAAAACTGGGAACCGGTTTTTTTAAGCGATTATATTGTAAATACGCATCATAAATTTGTGGTTAAAAACCTGCCCGACCTTGTTTTTTACACCCAAAAAATAGCAAATGTACATGGTGATAATCATGCTGAATTAATTGAAGTTGCAGATTTATTTGCAAAAGTTAACGATGAATTACTCCAACACCTTAAAAATGAAGAAGAAGTGCTTTTCCCGGCGATAAAAGAAGCAGTTCAAACAAATTCGTCAAAAGCAAAAGAGACTATAAAATCCGAAATTGAACGCATGTTTGGCGAACACGAATTTGCAGGTGGTGCCATGGACCATATCAATGTAATTACCAATGGCTATAAGGTTCCGGCGGATGGTTGCAATACCTATCGTGTAGCATTCGATCTGCTCGAGAAATTTGAAGATGATTTACATACGCATGTTCATCTCGAAAACAATATACTTTACCCAAAAGCACTGGAGTTATAAAGCCTCCCCTAACCTCTCCCAAGGGGAATGAAGAGAAAGTACACTGAATCAAATTTTTACAATAATCAATATTCATTAATCAATGCAAAAGATGGATACAGCAACACAAAATTTAGAAAATGACCATGTTTTTATAATTCGGTTGACCCATATTTTACTGGCTATGGTTGAAAAAAAGAGTACCGATATCGCTCATTTTGAGCTGGTAATTAATCTGATTCGCAATTTTGCCGATGGGACACACCATGCAAAAGAAGAAAATTTTCTTTTCCCATTATTGGGGGAAAAAGGGTTTTCGCCCGAATTTGGACCGGTTGCAGTTATGTTGCACGAACATAAAGAGGGAAGAAACTATGTGAAGGCTACCGTAGAAGCAATTCAGGAATATAAAACAGGAAACGAATCCGCACTTCAATCTGTTTATGAAAATCTAAGCGGTTATGCTCATCTGCTTCAAAATCATATCGATAAAGAAAACAACATACTTTTCAAAATGGCCGATGAAGCTTTTAGTTATGCTGAACAACAAAACATGGTTTTGCAATTTACAGAAGTGGAGAACAATGTTGACGGAGAGTTTAATCCAGAAAACTCAAAACTAAAAATAGAAGCTTTGGCGGGAATTTACCTTCAATAAAACCCAAAATATGATTATTAAAAAAGTACAGGATTTACCAATAGAGGAAAATCCGCATGAAGTAGATGTCCGTAAATTATACGACCACGAAAATGCACAGGCAATGCACATGGTTCTTCAGCCCGGGCAATCGCTAAAACCGCACATTACACCGGTTGATGTATTTTTCTATGTTCTGGAAGGTTCGCCTGATATAAAGGTGGGCGACGAAACCATAACGGCTGAAAAGGATAGTTTGGTTGAAAGCCCCAAAAACATTGTCCATTGTATTTCAAATCAGTCGGGTTTAATTGCCAGAATCCTTGTTGTAAAAGCACCCAAACAAACAGGAAAAGCTATTTTATTATAGTTAAATAAAAAAATATTTCAATTAATATAAATCTATTTTAAGACTTAAAATTTAACAGATGAATGCAAAAAAATTGTGGTTTGGATTTATTGCCGTTATGGTAATCTCGTTTGGAGTTTTGTTGTATTATGGTAGGGAAATCTATCGCGAAGCACCTCCAATCCCCGACAAAGTGGTAACTGAAGATGGTACAGTGTTGTTTACCGGACAGGATATAAAGGATGGGCAAAATGTGTGGCAATCGGTTGGTGGACAGGAAATTGGATCGGTTTGGGGACATGGTGCATACCAGGCGCCCGACTGGAGTGCCGACTGGCTGCACAAAGAAGCAGTATTTATTTTGAATGAACTTGCAATGAACACTGAAGGTGTACCATACGTGCAATTGAGCGAGGAAAAACAAGCATCGCTTAAAGTTACCTTGCAAAAAGAATTGCGGATAAACACCTACGATAAAGCAACAAAAACATTGACAGTTTCAAATCTGCGCGCCAAGGCCATTGCCAGCAATAGCAAATTTTACGGTGGTTTATTCACCAACGACCCTGCTTTGGCAGGTTTACGTGATTCATACAGTATCCCGGAAAATTCACTAAAATCTGAGGAACGTGTAAAACTAATGAACTCATTCTTTTTTTGGATTTCATGGGCGTGTGTAACTCAACGTCCCGACCAGAAAATTACCTACACAAATAACTGGCCTGCCGATGAATTAGTGGGTAACAAACCAACCGGAGAGTTGCATTTGTGGACGGGTTTTAGTGTAATCATTTTACTTGCCGGAATTGGTTTAATGTCTTTATATTATGTTCGCCGAAAAAATGAAGACGATGAAGCACCAGTTTTGTTTCCGTTGAGAAACGAAATTCAAACTCCATCGCAAAAAGCAACTGTAAAATATTTCTGGGTAGTATCCGCACTTTTATTGGTACAGGTAATCATGGGTGTAATTACAGCGCATTATGGAGTTGAAGGTCAGGCATTTTACGGCTTGCCGCTTTCCGATTGGCTCCCCTACTCCGTTTCGCGCACATGGCACGTACAAATTGCTATTTTCTGGATTGCAACTTCATGGCTGGCAACAGGTTTATATTATGCGCCGGCAATTTCGGGCATCGAACCAAAATTCCAGAAACTCGGTGTTAACTTTTTGTTCCTCGCCTTGCTTGTAATTGTTGTCGGTTCATTGGCTGGCCAGTGGATGGGCGTGATGCAGAAACTTGGTTTAGTGGGAAATTTCTGGTTTGGCCACCAGGGTTACGAGTATGTTGACCTTGGCCGTTTCTGGCAGATTTTCCTTTTTGTTGGTTTAATTATTTGGCTGCTTTTAATGGGCCGTGCCATTTACCCGGCATTAAAACAAAAATCGGAAAACCGCAATTTGCTTATACTTTTTTTGATTTCAACCATTGCAATCGCAGCATTTTATGGTGCCGGTTTAATGTGGGGCCGCCAAACCAATCTTGCCATTGCCGAATACTGGCGTTGGTGGGTTGTGCATCTTTGGGTTGAAGGCTTTTTCGAAGTGTTTGCTGCTGTTGTTGTGGCTTTCCTTTTTGTTCGGTTGGAAATGATAAAAGCAACAACTGCAACACTTGCCGTTTTATTTTCTACAGTTATATTTTTATCAGGAGGAATTTTAGGGACTTTCCACCACTTGTATTTTACAGGAACGCCAACTGCAGTAATGGCACTGGGGGCAACTTTCAGCGCCCTCGAAGTTGTGCCGCTGGTATTAATGGGATTTGAAGCTTTTGACAATTTGAAAATCAGCAGGAGTTCGGATTGGATAAAAGCTTATAAATGGCCAATTTACTGTTTCATTGCTGTTGCTTTTTGGAACCTTGTAGGCGCCGGAATTTTTGGATTTTTGATTAATCCTCCAACCGCTTTATATTACATGCAAGGGTTAAATACAACCGCAGTTCATGGTCACACAGCACTTTTTGGTGTGTATGGAATGTTGGGAATTGGCCTTATGCTTTTCGTTTTGCGCGACATGAACAAAGATGTAGTTTGGAAAGAACGCTGGATAAAATTTGCATTCTGGAGTATTAATATTGGTTTGGCTGCCATGGTGTTTATCAGTGTTTTACCTGTAGGATTGGCACAAACCGTTGCCAGCGTTCAGGAAGGTTTATGGTGGGCACGTTCGGCTGAATTTATGCAGCAACCGTATTTAGTAACCTTTAAATGGTTACGCGTAATTGGTGACACAATTTTCGCTTTCGGAACAATCGGCCTTGCCTGGTTTATTTTCGGGCTGAAATTTGGATGGAGCTTAGAACCAAAGAAATAGAAGTTTTGCGCCATGCTTTAGCTTGGCGATATATTGAAATACTCAAAAATCTGGCTTTAGCCATTAATTTTTTTCTTTCTTTTTGTTTTGAAGGATTTTAATGGCTAAAGCCAATTTTTGGACAAACATTAGAATCACCGGGCTGAAGCCACGGTGCAAAACTATAAAGATTTTTACAACAGAAATTTGTAAATTGAAATCAATTTAAGAACAAAAAT
>JBBQPP010000104.1:0-9801 GCA_038217255.1 Bacteroidales bacterium
CTGGTGGCAGCAAAAAATGCATTAAACGTGGTTCCCATACCTACAGCAAACATGTGGTGTGCCCATACGCCAAACGACAGTAGTGCAATGGCCACTGTTGAAGCAGCCACAAACCCGTAACCAAAAATAGGCTTTCGCGAAAATACAGGGATAACCTCCGAGATAATACCAAATGCCGGTAGTGCCAGGATGTAAACTTCGGGGTGACCGAAAGTCCAGAATATATGCTGATACATTAATGCAGATCCTCCAGTGTAAGTGGTAAAAAAATGAGCACCCAGCAGGCGATCAATAAGAATCATTACCAGACCTGCATTCAACACAGGGAAAGCGGCCAGAATAAGAAACGCATTTACAAACGCCATCCACACAAACAACGGCAGGCGATTAAACTTCATGCCCTTCACCCGCATGCTGATGGTGGTGACAACAATGTTCAGTGCCGCCCCCACCGAACCAATCCCCATAATTAAAATACTGGAAGCCCAGTAGTTAATTCCCGGTGACGAACTGTAATAACTTTCGCTCAATGGCACATAACTAAACCAGCCTACGTTGGGTGCTCCACCGGCCAAAAAACTAAAATGAAGCAACAAAGCACCAAAAAAGAAGGTCCAGAAACTAAATGCATTCAGCCGGGGAAAAGCCATTTCGTTGGCACCAATCATCAATGGTAAACTGTAGGTAATAAAACCGATGATCATGGGCATCAGCACTAAAAAAATCATGGTAGTGCCGTGCATGGTGAAAATCTGGTTGTAAGCTTCCGGAGAAAGTACATCGTTTTCCGGTCGCATCAGTTGGATTCGCATCAGCAATGCTTCGCCAAAGCCGGCAAAAAAGAAAGTAAGTGAAGCCAACAAATACATAATTCCAATCTGCTTATGATCGACAGTTGAAAGCCAGTTTAATAGTCCGTTGGTCGAATTTAATTTTGGCAACGGCGTCTCCGGTTCGGGTAAATCAATTCTTAGATTCATTCGGTATTTTTTAAAAACAGTTATTCAGTTTCAATGTGAAAACAATGAACGCCGGCAGTTACTTCAATTGCTCCAGGTAAGCTACCAGTTCATTTACTTCTTTTTCACTCATTAAAAAATTGGGCATGTTCGAACCTTGTTTCACATTTTGAGGATTTTCGAGCCACTTTCTCAAATTTTCTTTTTTGTTGGCAAGCATTCCGCTGAGCAAAGTTTCACGCGAAGCTATATGCGATAAATCCGGGGCAATTCGCCCGTTTGCTGGCGTGCCGGAAATGGTGTGACAGTTGCCGCATGTCTTTTCCTGGAACAGCATTTCGCCTTGTTGTCCCATTTGTCCGGAAGGACGGTCGGCAGTTTGATGTTGCTGCTGAATCCACCTATCAAAATCGGCTTGTGACTGAACAATCACTTTTATGCGCATCCAGGCGTGCTGGTTTCCACAATATTCGCTGCAGGTACCTTCATAAACACCAATACTGTCAGAAGCGATCCATCCAAAATTGTTTCGCCCCGGCACGGCGTCAATTTTTCTTCCGAGTGCCGGAACCCACCAGCTATGTATTACATCGGCGGACATTACCCTCATCAGAAATTTTTTATCAACGGGAATATGGAGTTCGTTGGCTGTAACCACATCCTGTTTTGGATAACGCATATCCCACCACCACTGATGCGCAATAATTTCAATATCAGGTTTTTGACCACTGACAATTGGTTCATTTATTTTTTTCATCACATTCAGCGAAAGAAAAAATAACACCGTAACAACAACCAGTGGGATAACTGTCCATGCGATTTCAAGTCCTTTGTGGCCAAACGATTGGCGTGCCTCTCCTTTTCGTTTACTTTCCCTGTATCTAACGATACCACCAATAATCATAAAACTCACAATTGCAAGAATTACAGCCGAAAGGATTAGAAACCCCAGGAATAACCGGTTTATCTCATCGGCCTGAGCAGATGATGATACAAACATTTCAGAAAAAAATTGCTTTATTGATTCGAATAAATTATCCATAATTTTGGCTAAACAGGAAAAATCTAAAGTTTATCAAACATAAAGTTCCGATAAAATCTGACATAAGTCAATTATTTAAGAACTAATTTAAAATAAAATAAAAAAATTTAACAGATTGGGAAACCATATCCGTGCCAACTTGTATTGAGGGTCTGTTTATAAAATTAGAATGGAAATTCAGAAACCCGGAAAATTCAGATGATTTGTAATCCGGTAAATAGTTATAAAAACTTTTTTTAATGTATCGAATTGATTAAAAATGAATTATTCATAAAATTGTGTCTGAATTCATTTTAATTTGATCGTCAAAAAAATAAATTAAAAACTGTGGTAATTTCAAAACAAGTAAAAGAAAAGTTCCCATTAACATGTAGAATTATTGCCCCGCGATGAGGAAAAACATCACGTTAGAAGTGCCCTATCACAAGTATGTGTTTTCACAGAATTCCCAATTACTAACTACTATTTCGAACGTATCATCCTGCGATTTATGCTTTATCCGGTTTCCATTTTTTTAGCCACGTATACAGTACGGCATATAACATGGGCAATATTCCAAAAATAATAAATACCAGGTCGGCGGGTAATCTTAGCCAGGCCAGGTTTGTCATTATGCGCTGACCTGAAAATTCCATGTTACGGGCATGCCAATATCCATTTTCTATCACATCTATCATTTGGAAAATACCACTTGGGAAAAGTTGCAAAATAACCATGCCGGCCAAACCGATATTTAGTCCCCAAAAGGATAATTTTACCCATTTTTCTATTTTAGACCATTCTTCATTAGTTTGAACCTGGCGAATTGCAAAAACCAGGAAAGCCATTCCCAGCATTCCAAAAACGCCCATTAGTGCGGCATGACCGTGGTTCGCTGTCAGATTTGTTCCAGCTTCATAATAACTTACTACCGGCAGGTTTATCAGGAATCCAAAAATTCCGGCACCCACAAAATTCCACACTCCCACAGCAATTAAAAAATAAAATGTCCATTTGTGCGGGAAATACCATTTGTCTTTCTCTCCTTTTTTCATGAGCCTTGTAAAATCGGCTGCTTCAAGTGTAAGCAATATAAGCGGAACCACTTCTAACGCAGAAAAAGTGGCCGAAATTGCCATTGACGATGTCGTTTGCCCGGTCCAGTACCAGTGGTGGCCTGTTCCAAGTATTCCTGCACCAAGAAACAAAATTGCATCGAGATAAATAATCCGAATAGCGGTTAATCGGACTACCAGGCCTAATTTGTAAAACATCACAGCAACCATAACCGTAGCAAATAATTCGAAAAATCCTTCCACCCATAAATGGATGATCCAGAATCGCCAGGTTTCGACCGTGGTAAAAGCGGTTTCGCTGCCAAAAAAGAAAGCAGGCAGGTAAAAAAACGGTATTGCCAACGCGGCAAGAAGAAACAAAACAGATAATTCTTTGTCTTTTTTTTCCTGCTGGGATGGCCTGACTACACGGAAAAGTAAAAAAGCCCACAGCAAGAGGCCAATGGCAAGCAAAACCTGCCAACCGCGTCCTATTTCAAGGTATTCCCAACCTTGGTTTCCAAACCAGAACCAAAGTTCATTAAGCAGGTTTTTAACTCCCAAATATTCACCGGTCAAACTTCCCACTGCCAGTATAAGTAGCGCAACGAATAAAAAATTTATCAGAAAAATCTGTCCTTTGGGTTCTCTTTTCGATAAAACCGATGAAATAAATAATCCGCCTCCCATATATGCAGTTGCAATCCACATTATTGCTGTTTGAAGATGCCAGGAACGCATGACATTTGTTGGAAGAATCGCAGATAAATCGAAGCCGAAAAATTTGCCTGGTTCAGCAAAATAGTGAGCCATTGCACCGCCGAGTAATCCCTGGAAAAGCAATAGCAGTATTACTACAACGAAAAATTTCAGTGAACTTAACTGGATCGCAGTCGGACTGCCGGGTAACAATTGTGGCGGATACTGCCTTTTATCGCTTTTCCAGCCCAGGTAATGAAACCGGCCGAAGAATAACAGGATGAGTGCAGTTCCGGCAAGTAAGGCTATTAAACTCAGGGCACTCCAAATTATAGCTGAAGTTGACGGACCGTTTCCAATAACCGGTTCGTATGGAAAATTATTGGTATATGAATAATTCTTCCCGGGAATATGAGCAGTAATTGCCCACGCAGCCCATGAAAAAAAAGCAGTGAGATCCTTCATCTCCTCCGGATTGCTCATAATGTCGCTTGAAAGCCCCCTGTTAACTTCCGGGTTTGAAAAATATTCCGCCCAGTATTTCTGCTGGTCATTATACGATTGTATTTCAGGAGTAGTAAAAATAAGTACTTCTGTTCCTTTTTGATATCTGTTTTCAGATAGAAAATCGTAAGTGGTTTTCTGCAAGGCAGCTTTTTCTGTCTCGTTTAAATCAGCCCACGGTTTATTATAAAAGCTTTGAGATAAGTATTTTCGTGTTTCAACCGCCAGATTATGCAAATACTCAGCAGAAAAATCAGGTCCCATGTAAGCACCGTGCCCCCAAATGGAACCATTATTCATAAGTGCTTTTTTAAGGAACAATTGCTGACCGGCCTGAATATCCGCACTGGTAAAAATCACTGTTCCTGTAGAATCTTCAACTGAGGCAGGCATTGGAGGTCCAACATCCCGGGTATATGTTCCGGTTGCAATCCAAATTAGTACAGCAAATTCCAGTAAAAGAATAATAATTACTCCGCGTTTCCACCAGGGGGAAAGTTTTTCCTGTGAACTAAAATTTTCTTCATTCATAGCATAATCGGTTAAGTTATTTTTGGTTTTTTATACTCTCTATCAAACGTATAACCTTAAACCTAATGTTGAGGATGTTCATTACGCTCTTCATTACCTTCATGTTGCTCATTCATACCTGGATATTTTTTTATCCACCCGTCATATTCTTCCGGTGTAATTGAAGGTAATTTGTTTGTAACAAAAGCCGTAATAGCCCATATTTTCTCATCGCTATGTGTTGGCTTAAATGCAGGCATACTGGTCATTTTTATTCCATTCTTTATAATCCAAAAGAATTCTTGTGCATCTTCTTTACTGGCTTGTTTATATAGTAGCGGAGGTTCAGGATACAATCCTTTTACCATTTCACCTGGATCCTTACCCGGAGCGCCATGACAACCAACGCACATTTCATTAAAATGCTCATATCCTTCAATAATCATTGTACTATCTGCAAAGTTATCAGGTATATTTATCGCTTTCATTCGTTTTTCGATAGACTTTTCCATCGTAGTTTCTATTAAGGATTTAGTAATCTTGTTATGAGGAACTAACTGACTAACATTATATGATCCCGATGACACATATATATATATTCCTAAAATCAGAATCAGAATAGTTACTAATATTGTAACAATTATGGTTATAATTCTACTTTTCATTGCAATTAAATTTTAGGTTTTTCTGTATCGTAACTAAATGTGAGTCGAATTGAATAGAATCGAGATAGCCATAATCCATACCAAAATCAACGAATGATAATTCGGATTGTATGAAATATTATGAATTTGGATGGTATTATTCTGGTATTTACGGCGTTTGTAACATGTGAGTAAGAGTTAATATAATTATAGTAAGCAGATAAGGATATTTTTATCTGAAATTGAATATTGGGGAAAAAATCAACAAAACATGTACAATAATCCACAGATTTTTGTGGAAATCTCCATCAAAACCTGCAAGCGATTTTCTCAATAATTTTCTTTTTGGCGGCAAGTCTTCCAAGAATACCATTCAAAAGAAAGTAATCTCCATAGCTATGTGATATTGCAATTTACAGGCTGGTACTAAAATTGACTTTAAGCCTTAGCTATAATAAAGTTTTATATATGCAAAGCAAGAATTCATACCAGGCCATAGAAGATTACGGATTAATTGGTAATCTAAGCACCACCGCGTTGGTATCTAAACAAGGGTCCATCGATTTTCTGCCTTTTACGCGTTTCGACTCACCAACAGTGTTCGCAGCCTTACTCGATAAAGAAAAAGGCGGTTTTTTCTCCATCGGTGTAAAAGATAGTGAAGTAAACCACAAACAGATGTATTTACCTGACACCGCTATTTTAATAACCCGCTACCTTACCAATGATGGAATTGCCGAACTTACCGATTTTATGCCATTGGAAAACGACGAAAACAGGTTAGTACTGGTACGAAAACTAAAAATAATCAAGGGGGAACACACCTTCAGCATAGAACTTAATCCCCGGTTCAATTATGGAAAAAATGGATTTGTTACTAAAAAAGAAAAAGGAATTTTAACAGTGCGAAGTGAGGGAGATGAAAAATTGGCTTTCAGACTACTGAGCGACGTTGACTTTAAAATAGAAAACAACGTTTTATCTGCTGAAATAGAACTAAAAACCAAGGATGAAATACGGATGGTTATTGTAGCTGCAGATGAAAAAGGGCAGTTACCAACTTCCAAAAGCCTGAAGTATTATGCAGAAAAGAGTTTTGATAAAACTATACGTTTTTGGCGTAACTGGATAAAAAAATCAACCTATAGCGGACGTTGGCAGGAAGTGGTCAATCGTTCGGCCATTACGCTGAAACTACTCACTTCCTGCCATTATGGTTCAACGGTGGCTGCAGCAACGCTGGGATTGCCTGAACTGATTGGTGGCGAACGGAATTGGGATTACCGTTTTACCTGGATTCGCGATGCTGCTTTTACCATGCACAGTTTCTTAGAATTGGGCTATACTGACGAAGCCAGAAAATTTATTACATGGATTCAGGAACGCAGCCGCGAAATAAAATCGCCCAGCGAGCTCAAACTTATGTATCGGGTGGATGGTTCAACCAACCTCAAAGAAATTCAACTAAAACATCTGGAGGGCTATAAAGGATCTGCACCGGTTCGTTCTGGAAACGGCGCATTCGACCAGTTTCAACTCGATATTTACGGGGAACTGGTTGACACCATTTATATATATAATAAAAATGCGGAACCCATTAGTTACGAATTCTGGCTGAGCCTGATGAAATTCATTGATTTTGTTTGCGAAAACTGGAAAAAGAAGGACCATGGTATTTGGGAAGTACGCGACGATAAAAAGGAATTCCTGATTTCGAAAGTAATGTCGTGGGTAGCGCTCGACCGTGGAATTCTGATTGCCGAAGACCGGTCGTTTCCTGCTCCGCTGGAACGTTGGAGAAAAACACGAAATGAAATATTCAACGATGTTTTTAACAACTATTGGAATCCTGAACGCAAAGCGTTTGTACAGTCACGGGGCTCAAATATACTCGATTCATCAGCGCTTCTTATTCCACTGGTGCGCATGCTCAGCCCAAAAGAACCTCGCTGGATTTCCACGTTACAAGCCATTGAAAAAGAATTGGTAACCGATTCGCTGGTGTACCGCTACAAATTGGAGGACGGCGCAAGTGATGGTTTTTCCGGAGAAGAAGGAACGTTCTCGATGTGTTCATTCTGGTACATAGAGTGCCTGGCCAAAGCAGGTGAATTGGACAAGGCCATTCTCTATTTCGAAAAAATGCTGGGTTACTCCAACCACCTTGGTTTGTTTTCAGAACAAATCAGTTTGAACGGTGAACAACTTGGCAATTTCCCGCAGGCCTTTACCCATCTCGGACTGATAAGCTCAGCTCACCAGCTCAGGTCGTTAATGGCGCAAAACAACATGTTAAAAACAAAAAAGAATAATTGATAAATATAAATGATGAAATCACTGGAAAATAAAATAGCATTGGTAACAGGCGCTGCATCGGGCATTGGTAAAGCTATTGCCCTGCGTTTTGGTTACGAAGGAAGTAATGTAATTGTTAATTACCTTAACCAGGAAGAGGCAGCGGATGAAGTCGTTCAGAAAATAAAAGCCGAAGGCGGCAGCGCTGTAAAAATTATGGCGGATATCAGTCGCGAAGATGAAGTTCAAAATATGTTTTCGTATATAAAAAATCAGTTTGGACGACTCGACATTTTAGTGAACAATGCAGGTCGCCAGAAAGACCGTAAATTTGTGGATATGACCTTAGCTGACTGGAATGCAGTTATCGGGGTAGATTTAACCGGCCATTTTTTATGTGCCCGTGAGGCCTCTCGTATCTTTATAGAACAGCAGTCGAATGACGACAGTCATTCGCCGGGAGTGATGGTATTTATTACTTCCGTCCACCAAAACATTCCATGGGCCAAACGTGCCAATTACTGTGCAGCCAAAGCCGGAGCTTCCATGTTAATGAAAACCATTGCACAGGAGCTGGGTCCGCATAAAATCCGGGTCAATGCCGTTGCACCCGGTGCAGTAAAAACAGCCATTAATATCGAAAAGTTTAATGATCCGGAAGCTAAAGAACAAATTATGCGGAAAATCCCTTATGGTCGCCCCGGGAAAGTAGAAGACATTGCCTCGGCAGTCGTTTGGCTTGCTTCCGAAGAAGCGGAATACGTAACCGGTGAAACTCTTTTTGTTGATGGTGGCATGGAACTTTTTGCCGATTTTGCGCATGGTGGTTAGTCTAGGTGCAAAGAATACTAAAAAAAATTAACATTAAATAATCCTGACAGACTTCAAAATTTATTGCAGCCAGGGTTTCAATTATTGCCCACAAAGTTGGTATAATTAACAGGTACTTTGACAATTTTTTGTCACTCAATTTAAACGCAAAAGCAAAACCATTACTTGTGGAATTTTTCCATAAATCGTGGAATTATTCCTCAGTAACATTTTTTAATTCCCTGATATTTAGCAATTAATAAACTGGAACGATTATTTCAGTATTCTTTAAAAATTTAAAAAAATGAATATTTTAATTACAGGAACAAGCTCAGGACTTGGATATGGTTTGGCAAAGCTATATTTGGATGAAAAAAATACGGTTTACGGAATTAGCAGGCGACAAAATCCGGAGTTGAATGAATACAAGAATTTTAAATTCCTGTCACAGGACATTTCACGTTTTATTGAATTGAAACCAAAACTGGCTGCCTTTTTAGAAGGACAAACAAAATTGGATCTTGTGATTTTGAATGCCGGAATTATAAACGAGATTAAAGATTTGTACTTCACTTCGCTGGAAGAAATAAAAAAGGTGATGGATGTAAATGTATGGGCAAACAAAGTGCTTATTGATTTACTTTATCGCAGGTTGGATTCCATCGATCAAATTGTTGCCATTTCCTCTGGTGCATCGGTAAGCGGCTCGCGCGGGTGGAATGCTTATTCCCTCTCGAAGGCAACTTTGAATATGCTCATCAATTTATATTCAAAAGAATTTACTGATACCCATTTTTGTGCCCTGGCTCCGGGACTGATCGACTCGCAAATGCAGGATTATATTTTTAATCTGCCTGACGATAAGAAATATCCTACCGTTAAAAAGCTAATAGAAGCGAAAGAAACCAATCAAATGCCGGGAATTGAAGAAGCAGCCGAAATAGTTTCAAATGCCATTAAAAAAGTTAAAAAATACGAAAGTGGTTCGTTTTTAGATGTAAGGGATATGAAATAATGGCATAGAAATTACTTGTTTTATGAGTTCACAATTTTAAAATTTAAAGCATAAAGAGAAAAAGTTCAGAACATTTGAAATTAGCATCTACATCCAACATATTACATTGCTATTTAAAATTCTTTAGCAATACCAGCGAACGAGCCTTAAGTTTATATACCCCCCGAACAGGGATCTGCAATCTATCGGAATCTTCCGAATCGGTATCAACCAGAACTTCCCATTCCGGACTCATTCCTTCGTGCGGCAGTGTAAACGAAACCGGTTCCCAGTAGCTGTTTACCAATAT
>JBBQPP010000105.1:0-9781 GCA_038217255.1 Bacteroidales bacterium
AAGGACGCGGATAAATTTGACAAACAGAAAGGAGTTGACGATACACCAATAAAGGACGGCGGTAAAATTTTCGGACTACCAAAACAGGCCGTTGTTATTGGCGGAATTGGATTAGGTGCATTACTTCTTCTGAAAAAAAAATAGTTCAATAAAATAATTTCACTTACTTTTTAAATTTATATCAAATGGCAAAACGAAGAAAAAAAAGAGCGCACACAAAAAAACGCGCTTCCCTTGCAGCACCAAAAAAACACAGACGGCGCCGGCGTAGACTTGGTGCGGGTGATAAAATGTTCAAAATGCTTTCAAACCCTATTGCCGGAGGCCTTGCCGGAGCCGTTGCCGGTTATATCGGTGCAAAGGTGGGTAAGAAAATTATGAAGTCAGAAATGGGCGGGCTTATTGGTTCCGGGGTGGTTGTGGTATTACTGCATAAGAAAGCACCATTTGCAGCAGCCGGAGCCGTTGGAGGTGGAGCCGTTGGAATGGTGGAGGGGTATGTTGCTAAACTGCCGGCCACTTCCATGATTGCAAAACTTCTAAATGAAGATGCAAATTTTGTAAATGATTCCGATATGTTGAATGATTCGCCTATTATTTTATCGGATGACGGGCGCGAACTACCGTACAAATTGCAGGAGCAATTGAATGATTTATTGCTTTCAGAGATGGAGGATTCATATTATGGGGGAATGGGTTCTGATATGGATTCAATGAATGATGAAGATTGAAAAATAAAAAATCAAATTTTATTATAAATAATACTAACTTTTAATACTCAAAAAAAATGGATGAAAATGTAACACTTTCCGCAATGGTACGAAACAGAGCCGGCGCGGTTTCCGGGCGTATGTCCCCGAATCTTGAAGTTGATAAAATGATTGCGGCAGCCCATCAGATGGGGTTCAAAAACATATCTAAGGGGCAAGTAACAAGCCGCGTAATTTACGATATGTTACCACTTACAGTTGCTTCCAATACTTTCAGTTTTTTCACCAATTGCGGCGCGCGAACTTTCCCGCGTACCAACTTAACGCAAAACAGACTTGAAGTAAATGAAGTGATGGTAATTGCACACGTTAATTTTCACATTGTTACTTTCAGCGCGGCGGGTGCAAACCCGGTCGTTAGTATTGAACCACTTTCAACCACATTTGCAGGAATGTACAGATCAGATTATTCAATTGAATTGAGTAACCAACAAGTAATAAAGCCAACACCATTGGATGCACAGTTTGCGAATTTTAACAGGTACGCAAAACATACATTACATGAAAACTCCAAAATGATGAGCCACTTAGTAATACCGCCACAAACGGAGTTTACCGTTAAGTTACAGACAACGAACGCAACCACATCCACTACAAAGGAAATTATGGTTGTGCTTGAGGGAATTGGTTTTATCAATGCTCCGGCCACGAAATATTGATTTTGTGATTCGCTTTCACAATTAAAAGAAGTTGAGCGCGCTATTGAATTAGTGCGTTCCTTCTTATTTTTTTTACAAACAATTTAATTTTAAAAAAAATGCGTTCATCAGAAATAAATCAATTGTTGAAAATGGGAATTTCAGAAAATGAGATTCGCCGTTTGCGTAAGTCAATAAAAGGTCAGGTTATTACTGTGGGTGTAGGAACTACATCTACAAATTTACAGATCGGAGGGAACGCGGCGTATTTGTTAGGGTTCCGGGCGTTCGATCCGGCGGCGGCAAATACGAGACTGGATTTACTATTGAATTAGGAAATAATTTACACATCAGTTGAGGAAACATTAATTGATACCGTCCTTTCAAGTTGTTCGGAGGAGTATATAGAAACATTTAGAAAGATCAAGCCGCAAGATATTTTAAACATTTCTATCAATAGCGCGGCGGGGACAACGGTTAATTTGATGGTATTTTATTTGAACATTGTAACCACTTAATGCAATGACCGATTCAGAATTAATGCAGTTACGTATTGCGGGCTTCACTAAAAAAGAAATTTTTAATCTTAGAAAGGTAGTACGTACTGTAACATTCCTTACCTCAAATTTTCTTGAAAATCCAAACGTTACTATTTTAAACATTCCTGAAGAGGCCCGTTATTTTTTCGGACTTCGCCGGCATTCAAAAATTAAAGCGATGTATGAATTTGATTTGAAAATAAATGATGAATTGATTGTTGAACATGCAAACACATCATTGTTTGAATGTGAAAAGCAAAAGGGGCAAGTAGGCAATGAATATATTGAACTTTCCCGCCGTCTTCATGGAAATGATAATGTAATAATTTTTTCAGAAACAGAATTTACAATCTTAGAACAGTTCACATATTTCTATTGTGTAGATTCAACCGTACAACCAAAGGAAGGAAAATAAAAAATGATTACACCAATTTTGGAAAGGATGCTTTTAACAGGAAGAGCCACTAAACAGAATTACGTTCATGGTTTATCCGGCGCGGGTTTTATTGAATGTCCGCAAAATCGGTGGCTTGTTATAACCGATATATGGTTTTCAAATTTTCAGGATCAAACGTTTTTAGAGCCGGACGAAATTTTTAAGCAACTAAATTTGAGAAGTCAGAACGGCCAACAGATGCAGAACTATGTTTTCAAAAACAATTGTTTCTTAGATGCAAGTGATAACGATAATCTGGTGGATGGAGATACAATACACCTTGATGTTTTCGATATTTTTAAAGATCATGTGATAATCACAATAAGTAAATCCGTAAGTTATAACGCCGGAGCGGTTGACTTTATTGCACTTGATCCACAAAGCAATCAATTGTTTCCTCCGAATGGATACGGGATCAGTACGCCCGTAGTAAAGCGAGCCGTAGATGGTGCAGGAACAGAAGTAGTACCGGGCGGGGTTAAGAATTTCAACGGACTTGTTCCTACTGCACGCGCGTCAACTGCATACAGAATAGATACGGTTTTAAATGTTACAACTTTGGTAGAGCCGGTGAGTAATCAACAGTTGCCACTTGTTAATTTCACAGTGATAACAATAAATAGTACAGATATTCAAAATAATTAAGTAAATAAATAAATTGACAACATTAAACAGTAGAGAGTTTTCCCGCGCTTTTGGTAGTTTGCGCGGAATGTATTAAAATATGAAACCGTTAAACGTAAAACAATTAGAATCACTTTTGAAGGCTGAGCCGTTCAAATATATTTCTTTAGTAGATCGGGACGGTTCAACAGTAGTTGCATTTAATACGCCGCGCCTGAAAATTGCAGATCGAAAAAAGGAAATAATTGAAAAGTTACATTCTACAATAATTCCGGATGGATTGTATTATTTGTGCTATAAGGAACAGATTGAAAATTCAAATATAAAACGTTACCCGGTTGCAAAGGGTAACGTTTCACTTTCAGAGGTTGAACAGGTAAAAAGTATTCAGGAAAAAACTATTGAAAAAATTGTGATGAAAGACGAAAATGTTTTATCATGGACTCAGGCACTCAATTTTCAATCGCAAATTTTGAAACTTGAAATTGAAAACGCAAATTTGAAATTAGAAAATGAAAGGTTGAATGAAGAGTTAGACGAAATGGAAGAGGGCGAAGGGTTACAGGAAGGAAGCGAAAATGTCATGAATGAAAATTTCATTTCAACACTATTCGATAAAGTTACCCCGTTAGTAGACAAATATTTTGATAACCGGGAACGGGAACTTTCAGCTATGGAAGGGCTTTCTAAAAAAAATGTAGCGAGGCCACCGGCTGTTGTAATACCAAGAGCAACAACAACAACACAGACACCAACACAGACACCAACACAAGCACCCGCGCCGCAAGTTATTTATGCGCCGTATACACCTTCAGCAAGTACCGGAGGCGCAACACAACCCGGAGAGCCTGATACAACGGAAATAGAAAATCAATTGATGCAAATGAGTGTTGAAGATTTGAAAGATATTTATGAGGGCTTAAAGAAGGCGGGTAAGTTTAACGACTTAAAAATATTTATTCGTGTATTAAAATCAGGCCGTCCGGATGATTTGGATGAAATTGTAAAAAAAGACGTTACAAAAAATGGAAGTTAGAGAATTAAAAACTTTATTAAAAAGTTGCGACACGTTGCAGGACGTTTTTTCAATATTGGAAAATACATACCAACTTGATAAGGCGCGGTTGGGTATTATGTCCCGGCCACTTATTATTGAGGGAATAATAAAAGCCGTAAAAATTTTAAACCCGCCGGAGAAATGAGTACAAAGGCAAAAGATTTTTTGCCCGGTGAAAAAACGGCGGTTGCACCAAACGGAAATATATTTTATTTGGGTGCAATTACTCAATTCAAACTTTCATTTGTTCAGGTTGCGCCGGTTCAATGGACAATGTATAAACCCGGAGAAACAAGTACTTTGAAAATTACTTTCCCGGTAGGTAGTAAAACATTCCCGATTCAATCGCAATTTGTAAAGGATGGAAAAGTATTTATTGAAATGGATTCAGCGGACGGAAAATATACGGCGCGCGCTGAGTTGAACAGTAGAAATTTTAATTTGACACCTTTAAATAATTTACCAATCGCAAAGGATCAGAGATCAGATGCAGAAAGTAAATCAGATGAAGCAAATTACGTACATGATTTAGAAGGCAAAGGAGTAATTGAAAAAATTTTATATTCTTTTTTCGGGATGAATTGGAAACGGAATGGATTATTGGCCGGGGCTGCATTGATTGCTATCAATAATTTTTTGAAAGGTGGTAAAAAGTGAACATTTCAGGAAACGGAATTTCACAACTACAAAAATATGAAGGGTTAAGTTTGAAACCCTACCGGGACGCCGGCGGACTGTGGACTATTGGCTACGGTCACTTGATAAAATCAAACGAATCTTATTTAATGTCAGGAGTTACAACTGAACAGGCGCGTAAATTATTCATTGAGGATATTGCCATAAGTGTAAACCGGGTTAATAAGTATATAAAAGTTCCTTTGAAGCAATGGGAGTTTGACGCGCTTGTAAGTTGGGATTTTAATACAGGCAAGATTCATAAAACAGAACTTACCGAAATGATAAACGCCGGTGCGCCTGTTGAAACGGTTTACAGGTGGTGGATAAGTCACTATTTAACGGCGTCCGGTAATCCTTCGCCGGGACTTGTTACCCGTAGAAATGATGAGGCGAAAATGTACGCCGGAAATGTTCCTGTTGGTCCAACAGGTTTACCGGTGATGGAATTACTACTGTTTTCTTTGGCCTTATACCTGTTCACAAATAAGAAACCCGGCAAACTATTGCCGGGTTTATAAAGTGGCTTGTGGGGGCTGTAAATTCGCCGTATGGCCTTACAAATGTCTTGCAGGTAAATATGTTTTCAGTAGTTTCCCATTAACTTACTTACAGTAATACTACAAACATTTACAACAAATTTGGCTGAATATGCTTACCGGGTTGGAATTTCTTTGCATATCCTGCAAGATTCAACTGTGATACGTGCAACATTTGAAAAATTCGGGTAGCTGCATCCCGTTATAGAGCATTTAAAAATGCACTACGAACCGAATGAAGCTCTAAAAAATTATCAATACTTGCTTTTTGCTTGCAATATATAGTCGTTACTACCACTGGGTAATTATGAAAATCTATTTGAATGTCATCCCAAAAAGATGAATCCATAATTAAAGCAAGCCTTACCGAATTTGCTGTTTTTTCGTCTGACTTAAAAATTATTTTTGGCAATCTTTCGTTATTTACAGTTATATAAAAACGCTCTATAACATCACCTATATTCAATTGCGGTTTCTGTGGTTCATTCAAGTTCATATTTTCTAATTTAATTTTGTGAATAATTCAAGTTTTGTGCTTCGTAAGTCCGCAACTAAATATAGCTGCCAACCGTTAGCGGCAATTCATTTTTTCTTTTTCTTCCCAACCTCAAATGATTGAATGATTGAACGGATTGCAGTTTCACAATAATTCTTTCTGCTCCGACCGTCCAGCTTTGATATTTCATCAAGCAGTTTTGTTTCTGCTTTTGTCAAGTGTATTTCTATTCTGATATTTTCCATTCGTGTTTGTCTTTAGCGTGAATAAGTCGTTTGTCATTTCGTGCATTTACATAAACGGAGCATCCGTCTTTGTCGTGGCTAATAATAGGTTCACCATCTTCATCCGTTCCGATTTTGCCAAGCCCTTTTTCAGGTTGCCTCAATTCAGTAATGGTAAATTTCATCCCTTTTGTGATTAGTGGATTATTCTCTGTTGCATCAGCCCACATTGAATGTTCACCGAGATACTCAACCACCGTTCCAATCGGAAACGGTGGTGATTTCATTTTTTGTTTTGTTTCCATTGTTTTAATTATTATACGACAAATATACGTATAAGTTACGTAACTACCAAATAAAGTTATTAACAGGTAAATAAAAAAAACCCGCTGCATACGCGGCGGGTTTGACTTCTTATGACACCCGAATCGCTGAACCCGGAAAAAAGAAGATCACAAATAAAAGGAAAATTTCATTTCACCCTTACAAATAGTTTTGAACTTTTAAAGGTTCAAAAATAATACCTGCCAATGTTTTCAACTTGGTTAATCTGTAGTTATTCGCCAATGCTGAACCACACAAATGATCCCCAATAACCAAAACAACCCAAAATTTTTGCCCGGCAATGAGGCGATTGAAAACCACTCAACCGGGACTTTGTGTATAGTCAATCTATACGTTAGAATGGGCGGGAAATTAGTTTCCCGCCTACTTCATTTTAACCCTTTATTTTAATGGTTAGGTCGCTGGAAATGAACCTATTACCCCGTCCGTTGGCCGGTAGTAGTTCTTATTATCCTGAACCATTTGACAAACCTCACAATGGAACAAAGAAACCGGACTATAAGTTGACCCCTTGCACACACTCTTTTTTGAAGGGAAAATGCGAATCAGGTCACGAATTTTTGAAGGCACTAAGTTGTAGCCGGGAGTGGTGCCCGGATTGCGGAGAATTTGAGAGTATGATACATAACAGGAGGGTTGCAAGGTGGTTCCCGCGTGTGATGCAGATGAGGAAACTAGGTTATTTAGTTGTAACGGTTCCGCGTGAACTTCGCAAAGAATTTTTGAATAAGAAAGTTCTATCTGAATTTAGAACCTACTGCAAACGAAAATTACAACGGATGGGATATGACAGAGGACTGGCAAGGTATCATTGGGCGGGTGACTGCAAACATTGCAGAGGGGGAAAAATTCCGGATTGTGGTATATGTCAGGGCACCGGCGCGGATCGTGAATTTAAGCCACACTTAAATTTTTTAATCGAGGAAGGTTATTTGTCCCCGGCGCAATTTGAAAATAAAATTAAGTTGTTCCGGGAGGACTTGGGTAAATGGTTCAATAAAAAATTCAGAGAAGAATTGAACGGGGTAACGGTTTCCGGTCAATGCTTCTATTCATACGCTGAAACGGATCAACACAGAATACATAAATTAAAATATGTAACCCGTGCAACTTTTCGATTTTACAATAAAAAAGTTTGTGACACCATTAAAGGTTTTAGAACTTCATCCATTTGGGGCAAGTGGGAAAAAAATAAACAGGAAAGAACATCCGCGCTTGTTAGTTTTGAAAGTGGTTTATGTCCCTGTTGCGGTTTCAATATCAAATGGAAAAAAGACTTTGTATTTAGGAAATCATTTGAGAAGATGAGTAAAATACATATTGAAGGAGGTTATTTTTTAATAAACGCGCCACCATGAAAAGTACAGTAATTAAAATCAATGGAGAACTGCCAACTGTTTTCTGTGATAAAATTTTAGACTTCACAGAAATTTTGAAATACCTTAAGAAAAAATATCCGGATGAAGAAAAAGCGAAAATGAAATACATTTATTCAAATGGATCAAAGGATAAATATTTCATTGATTTGGTTTCCGGGCGTTTTGTGGAGGAAAATTGAATTTTGATGGTATTTTTTTTTTCGTTTCCTTCGCTGAAACTAAAAACAAAAAAAAATGGCTACCAAAGTAAAAGCAGTTTATGTCGGCGCAAACGGGCGCGGCGGTTTCATTACAGATGAAACCTATTTGTTAACCCTTTCCCGCAATAACGGATCAAATAATTCACGACACGCCGGATTATTGCAAGCAGATTACGACAGGGAAAATTCACACCATACAAAACCTTCACAAGCTTTTATTTTTGAAAGTGATGCGGAGTTTGATGAACTTTTTGATTGTGAAACAGAATTTTCATTTTCGGAAATTACACCTGATACAAATCAGGTTGCACCAATCCGCGCGGAAAAACTAACCCGCGAAGAAATATTGAAACGCAAATCAGTACGTAGGGGGTTACAGGATGCGGAGGAGCCAACAGAAAAAAAACCTTCAAAGAAAAAAAAGAAGTAATATTTTTACTTTATTAATTTACGCCGGGAACCCGGCGTATTTTTTTATATGAAGAAAATCTATCCATACGTTTCCCTAGAAGATACTTTGATTGCAATGAAGCAGCAAATAAAAGATTCAATTCCTTTTGCTGAAAATTTTTTACCGCGCCGTAAAATGTCCCCAAAAGAAATTTTTACAACATTGAAATCAAACGTAATTTATTTCAATGATCCACACGACCGGGAACTGTTACAAAGTATGCCAACTTTATTTTCAAAAAAAAATTATCATAACATTTACGGCGCGGGAGATTGTGACTGTTTTACTATTGCCGCGCTTGCTTGTTTATTCTCAAAAGGATATAAGGAAAATTTTATTGTGATTGTTGGAAGAAACAATTCAAATGCGGTTCATGTTTATGCGAAAACTATCTATGGAGGTTCAAAAAAAACGCTAGACCTTACAAACCATTCTTACAACTACGAAAGATACTATCCATTTCGTCAGGAATTAAAGGTCGGTTTGTAACTTCAAAAAATATTTCATTCATTTACATCACTAAATAAAAAAAAGTATGGGACAGATGTATTTACACATGGCAGAAGGGAGCCGCGCAATTGCAAACTACACTAAAGTTCCATTGAATGATGATGGTACCGGCGTATATGTAAGGAATGATAAGCTTTCCGAATTTTTATCGAAGAGAAAAAAGGGCGGGTTGTTTAAGAAGTTTTTCAATATGCAAAAAAAACTGGCACTTGCCCCATTCCGCCGTTCCTTCCGGACGTTGATAGCGGTGAACCTTCATGGTATGGCAAGTAAGTTGAAAAAAAGAATTGAGCATGGAGGCGAACCGGCGTTACAAAAAAAATGGGAGAAAATAGGCGGGAAATATTCTGAACTTTTAAAGAGTATAAAAATAGGTAGTAAAAGGAAATCCATGTTGGAAGGGATGGACGAAGACGGAATGATTGCAGCGAGTGCCAACGAATTTCCGCATTTCAAAAGAAACCTTATCCGGTTTATTCAAAATTACAAAGCCGGAAGAAAGCACATGGGCGAACCTGTTGAAATGTCGGAGCAGGAAACCTTAGGAGTTGTGCAACTTGCAGCCGTTATTGCGGCGGCGGTTCCTATTATTGCGGCCATATTTGGAGGCAAAGGAAAAAAAGCAACGGACGCCGGAGCAACCGGCGCGGAGGATTCAGTAGGTTCACCACTTGAAAAAATTGTTGACGCGGCAAAGGATGCAGCAGTTGCGGCGGGAGTTCCTCCAGAAATTATTGGAGCCGATCCCGGATCGGATAAGGACGCGGATAAATTTGACAAACAGAAAGGAGTTGACGATACACCAATAAAGGACGGCGGTAAAATTTTCGGACTACCAAAACAGGCCGTTGTTATTGGCGGAATTGGATTAGGTGCATTACTTCTTCTGAAAAAAAAA
>JBBQPP010000106.1:0-9726 GCA_038217255.1 Bacteroidales bacterium
ATAAATCTAAAAGGTGCATCGCACCGAAATATAAATGCAAGGAAATTGATTGTATTTCGCAATTAACCTTGCATTTAAAGTGAAAAACTGAATCATAACAGATTGATTATTAGCTGTATTTTTGTTTTTCAGCAGACCCTAATTAGAACTCATTATTCAGACCTTGTTCAGAATAAGATAATTAAATTATCAGGGGAACAGTACATTAACTGTTTTAGTTCCCTTTTTTATGTCCTTTCATTTCGTTTGCCAACAAACATTTTGTATTTGTTGAATTTGCATTTTAATGCACCATTGTATAAATCCAAACGCTTCTCAGGTTTTAACCCAACATGTTTGAAACTTTCAATGGAAGATGATAGAATCCATGCGGTACTTCCGGCATATTGATGTTTTAATCTTTCTCCCATCATTGCGTATAATTCATTTAACCCTTTCTCCTGTAATCGTTCGCCATAAGGGGGATTTATTATAATCAAACCATTGTTAAAGTCATTTTGCAATTCTTTAAAATCGGATATTTGAAATTTAATTTTATTATACACAAGGGCTCGCCGAGCGTTGGTTTGTGCATTTAGCAGATTACTTCCCGATATATCCGATGCAAAAATATTGTATTTGAATTCCTTTTTTACAGTTGATTTTTTAATGTCATCAAAAAGTAATTGGTCATAATCGTTCCAATTTTCAAACGCATAGTTTTTTCTGAATTTGCCAGCCGGGATGTTGTATGCTATCATAGCTGCTTCAATTGGCAAAGTGCCTGAGCCACACATCGGATCCAAAAAATCGCTGTTTCCTGACCAACCAGCCAGTTGTATCATCCCCGAAGCCAATACTTCGTTCAAGGGCGCTTCTCCCTGGTTCATCCTGTAACCACGTTTATGAAGGGATTCCCCGGAACTATCAAGTGAAACAACGCAGGTATCTCCATGAATATGCAAGTCAATGACTATTTCAGGATTCTCTGTATCAACATTAGGACGTTTGCCCAAATTGTTCCGGAAGTAGTCAGCAATAGCATCTTTAGCTTTTAAAGAAGCGAACATTGAATTGGTAAAATCATTTGAATTCCCTACAGTACTGTGAATAGCAAAGCTCTGATCTACCCTAAAATGTTGCAGCCAGTCGATATTTTTACATTTTAAATAAAACTGTTCAACATTCTTAAAATGGAAAAACTCAATTTCTTTCAAAACCCTCAAAGCAGTTCTTAAAAAATAATTGGATTTATATATAATCTTAAGATCACCCTCATAAAAAACTGCCCGGTTTCCCAAGGTAATATTTTGCCCACCTAAAGCCTTAATTTCATTTGCTAATATCTCTTCAAGACCGAAAGATGTTTTAGCAGCCAAACGGAAATTTTTCAATATTTCTAAATTTTAAAGGTATTAAATACCTGCTCCATATATAAAGTTTGTTTCTTTTGCTTTCGACTGAACAACGCGCGAATAAGGTGGCAAATCATCGGTAACCCATACATTACCGCCAATTACCGATCCTTTTCCAATTGTTACCCGCCCCAATATTGTTGCTCCTGCATATATTACAACATCATCTTCTACGATTGGATGTCGTGGAATACCTTTTATTGGATTTCCGTTTTCATCAAGTGGAAAACTCTTTGCCCCCAAAGTTACCCCTTGATAAATTTTCACATTTTTTCCAAGAATTGAAGTTGAGCCAATTACAACCCCTGTTCCGTGATCGATTGTAAATTGTTCACCAATCTCAGCTTTTGGATGAATATCAATTCCAGTTTCACCGTGGGCCATTTCTGAAATGAACCTTGGAATTAAAGGGACATCAAGTTGTAAAAGTTTATTCGCAACTCTATAGTTGGAAATCGCCCGAATTGCGGGATAACAAAAAATAACCTCCCCGAGATTTCTTGCAGCAGGGTCATTTAAATAGGTTGCTTCAACATCAGTAACTAATCGACGACGTATTTCGGGCAGAAACTCAATAAATTCGAGAGCTATTTGTTTTGCTTTTTCCTGATGCACTTCAACCTTGTTTATGCTTTCGTCGTGGCATTCAAAACACATTCCGGCAAGAATTTCTTCACTTAGAAGGCTGTAAAGTTCATCAACATACACGCCCATATAATGCTGTGTTGCGTTGTTCCGTAAGGTTGTGTTTCCAAAATATCCGGGAAACAGTATTTCACGGACTAAATCTATAATTTTTCTCAACTTCACAATTGAGGGCATGGGTTCTCCTATTTTATGTTGATGACAAACAATTTGATATGATTTCGGATCACTCAGTTTTTGAATTGTTTGCGATATTTTACTATCAAATTCTGTTGTTTTCATTGCTATTCGAAATATTAAGTTTCAAAACTACATACTATATTTTTACACTGCTAATTAAACACACAAACATTGTACTTGTTGAAGATTTATTCTAATTCAGATAATAAACGAACTGCATTATTAAATCGTCCATCATCAGTACCTTGAACAATCCCATAATTGAAATTGAAATTATTTATTTCTCTAATATACTTGTTATGAAGTATTTTCCTGTTTTCTCCACCATTTTCCCGCACAGGATCGTATATCCAGGGTAAATCGATATCGCATACTAAAAAAAGATCGATATTGGTTTTTTTGATTTCCGGAATTAACCATTCAGGGGTGCGATTATAAACAAATTCAAACCAGATTTTGGTAACAATTAACCAGGTATCAAGGAAAATATAAGGTGCATCTGTTATAATTGAGCGGTTAAATTGCTCGATTTGCATTTTGGCAATTGTTTCAACGTCCGGGAAAGTGTATTTTCCATTAAGATTTTCAACATATTTCCGTGCAATTTCAGGTATGAAAGGTACGTTAAAATGGTTTGCAAGTTGCTCAGTAAGCGTTGTTTTGCCAGTTGATTCGGCACCCGTTATGACAATTATTTTAGGTTTGATTTTCAATTCTTTGTTTTTAAATCTTTTTTCCATTCAATATAACCGAAATATGCCATCACTGTGTAAACAATAAAAAGAACAACAGTTGGCCAAAGACTTTTATACATATACAAGCCAATGGATATTACATCAACAAAAATCCAGATAATCCAGTTTTCTATGTATTTTTTTGCGAGCATCCAGGTTGCCACAATGCTAAATGACGTGGTAAGTGAATCCATAAAAGGCACATCGGAATCGGAAAACCTGATTAATATAAATAGGATTGCTAAATATAACAATGCAGTAATTACAGCTATTTTTATCCAAAGTTTTTTATTTGCCGTTTGAACAGGAAGCAAGGATTTGTTTTCGTCCCTTTTCCCATTTAACCAGTAATACCAACCGTAAATACTGATTGCAACGTAATAAAATTGTAACCCCATTGCAGCATACAGTGCCGAATTAAAGAATACTGCAATATAAAGTGATGAAGTTAATATCCCAGTTGGCCAGGTAAAAATATTTTGCCTGATTGAAAACCGGATATATAAAATACCAAGAATGGCTCCCAGCAATTCAATATTATTGACCAAGAGCCATTCCGTTATTGAATGCACCATATTTTAGTGTTGTGTAGAAACCAAAAGATTATTGTAGTCTTTTTGGTTTTCTAAAACTTTTAAAGCTTCAATTATAGCCTCGTCATCTTTATAATAAACTTTATAGAAATCATTACGTGTATATAAATCACGGGCTATTATTGCTTTAATTTCCTTTTTAAGATCTGTTAATCCAAACGCAAGGCTTTCTTCATCTTTTTCGATTCCATCTTTCACACCATTTTCAACTATTTCTGAAATCATCTTATCCGAAGTTTCATATTTGGAATCAAAATCTTTAAAATCGGGATATTGTAATTTTATTTCGTTCCTGTTTTTATCGATATATTCAAGTGCAAAATTGTAAACTATGTTGTTTCTGCGTAGTCTGTTAATGTAGCTGTAGTGAAATGAAGTATCCATTGGTATAAAAATGTCAGGCATAACACCGCCTCCACCATGAACCGACCTTCCGTTTACAAGAGTTTTGTATGTCAATGAATCTGAAAATATAGTACTGTCGGCACTGAACATTTCGCCACTCAAAATCCGTTTTTCATAATCCTTTCGATATGCTGCAACTCCTTCGTCATAAGGTTTCTGAATACACCTTCCGCTTGGAGTATAATAGTGTGCGGTAGTTAACCTCACCATCGAACCATCAGTTAAATAATAGGGCTTTTGTACCAATCCTTTTCCAAATGTCCGTCTGCCAATAATAACTCCCCGGTCCCAGTCCTGAATCGCACCTGCTACAATTTCACTTGCTGAGGCTGAAGATTCATCAACCAAAACAACAAGGTTCCCTTTTTTAAATTCTCCACTCGATGACGCCCTGTATTCCCTTTTGGATTCGTTCAAACCACTTGTATATACTACAAGCTCATCATTACTTAAGAATTGCTCCGAAATTTCGATGGCTGTTTTCAAATAGCCTCCTCCATTTCCGCGTAGATCCAAAATCAGGTTCTGAATGTTTTGTTTTTTTAAATCTTTCATCGCATCAACAAATTCATCGGTTGTAGTTGCAGAGAATTTATTTAGCTTAATTATACCTGTGCTTTCATTAATCATGTAGGAAGCATCGAGACTGTAAATAGGTATTTTGTCGCGAACTATTGTAAAGTCGAGCAATCCAGGTGTACGTTTTCTCAGAACTTTCAATTCTACTATTGTACCTTTGTCACCCCTTAACAAATCGAAAACATCACTGTTTTTCAATCCTGTTCCTGCGATATTTTTTTTGTCAACTTCAACTATCCGGTCGCCGGCCATAAGTCCAACTTTTTCAGATGGTCCACCGGAGATTGTCGTTAAAACCAATAAGGTATCTTTGAAAATATTAAAAGAAATCCCAATGCCCTCAAAATTCCCAACAAGCGGCTCATTCATTTTATCAACTTCGTCTTTCGACATGTACACTGAATGCGGATCCAATTCACTTAACACACTTACAATAGCTTTTTCTGTTAATTTTTCAATATTCACGGAATCAACATAGTACCCATCAATCAATCGCAATAATCTCCCAAATTTAAGCTGGTTTTGCTGAACCGATTCCTGAGCAGATAAAAATGAGGAGGGTAAAGTAAAAAGTATCGACAATAGAAAGATTATTCCAATATTTCTATGTTTTTTAAACTGTTTTTTATACATCAATTTTGTTTTTATTGTTAAATTCAACTTGTGTTACAATTACCAGACCACTATAATAATTTTCAGATCATCAGTAAATCATAATCTTTGTAACATTTACTCCCACTCTATTGTTGCAGGTGGTTTTGAGCTGATATCGTAAACTACACGATTTATTCCTTTAACTTTATTTATGATTTCGTTTGACATTTTGGCAAGAAAATCATACGGCAAATGTACCCAATCGGCCGTCATCCCATCGGTGGAGGCCACTGCCCGCAAGGCCACAGTAAATTCGTAAGTGCGTTCATCTCCCATAACACCTACCGATTGAACAGGCAATAACATTACGCCAGCCTGCCATACTTTATCGTACAAATTCCAATTTTTCAGCCCGTTAATAAAAATGGCATCTGCTTCCTGAAGTAACCTGACTTTCTCAGGTGTAACGTCGCTCAAAATCCGGATTCCCAAGCCTGGACCGGGGTATGGATGACGACCCAAAAGTTCTGATTTGATATTTAACGCTGCACCCACCCGGCGAACTTCATCCTTAAAAAGCAAGCGAAGAGGTTCCACAATTTTGAGGTTCATTTTTTCAGGCAACCCACCTACGTTGTGATGCGATTTTATGGTTGACGAAGGTCCGTTTACAGAAACCGATTCAATTACATCCGGGTAAATTGTTCCTTGTGCCAGCCATTTTACATCCTTTATTTTATGCGCTTCTTCGTCAAAAACTTCGATGAAATTATTTCCAATAGCTTTTCTTTTTTTCTCAGGCTCAGTAATTCCCCTTAAATCGTCCCAAAACCTTTGTTTTGCATCAACTCCAATCACGTTCAACCCCATGTCTTTGTATGAGAGTAAAACATCTTCGAATTCATTTTTTCGCAAAAGACCATTATCAACAAAAATACAGGTTAGGTTTTTCCCAATTGCTTTGTGTAGCAAAACTCCTGCAACCGATGAATCAACTCCGCCTGATAATCCAAGCACCACCCTGTCGTTCCCAAGTTTTTGTTTTAAGCCGGCTACTGTGGTTTCAATAAACGAATCGGGAGTCCAGTTTTGCTGGCATCCGCAAATATCGGACACAAAATTTTCCAGCAACTGTATTCCTTCAGTGGTGTGGTAAACTTCCGGGTGAAACTGGATCCCATAACTTGGTTCGTTATCAATTTTATAGGCTGCAAAATTAACATCCTCGGTTGAGGCAATTACTTTATAACTTTTTGGCATAGTAACAATTGTATCACCATGCGACATCCAAACCTGTGTATGTAAACTGATATTCTTGAAAAGCACGCAATCATGGTCGATATACCCAAGATTTGCCCTGCCATATTCACGGCTGTTGGATGGTGTAACTTCGCCACCGAAAAAATGTGCCATGTATTGTGCACCGTAACATACCCCAAGTACCGGTTTTTTGCCCTTAATTTCAGACAAATCGGGTTTTGGGGCATCCTTGTCGCGCACCGAAAACGGACTTCCTGAAAGTATCACTCCTTTTACGTTTTCATCGATTTTTGGGAAATGATTGAATGGATGAATCTCGCAATAAACGTTCAATTCGCGAACTTTACGACCAATCAACTGGGTATATTGAGAGCCAAAATCAAGAATCAGGATTTTTTCTTGCATGAAATTTATTTTAATTTGTTGATTTCTATATTTCAAAGCAAAAGTAAAAATTACGCATGAATGTTAATTGTAATGTTCATTAAAATAGACTTGATGTTAACAACAAGAAAATAAATCAGTTCGTTATAAGTGTGTTTGTATTAAATTTAGTTTCAATTAAAGCCATTTCAAAACAAGGTTTGCTCAATAATTATTATTTTTGGCGAATCATAAAAGCTGACTTTTAAATGAAGATTATTCATATATCATTTTTACTGTTGTTCTTTTTCACAATTCCGGGTTTTGTAAATGGCCAAAATTTAAAAGAAAACGAACTGGTAATTATCCAGGGCGAAAAATTTATTCTTCACCAGGTCCGTACCGGAGAAACAATTTATTCCATAACGCGCGATTTCAAAATCGATTCATCGCAATTGCTCAAGTACAATCCAAAAATTTCCAGTGGTTTAAATATCGGCGAAATGCTGAAAGTACCTTATAACGAAAATGTTTTATTATCAAATCTTCCGACATTCAAAAAGGGAGATCCAACAAGTTTTATAAATTATACAATCGAATCGAGAAGGGAAACGGCGTATTCAATTTCGAAGCAATTTGGTGTAACTGTTGAAGAGGTTTATGCATACAACCCAACTGTCAATAAATTTAAAAAGGGGATGACGATTAAAATTCCTCATTGGGAGTTTAAACCTGAGTCAGAAAAAGTTGAAGTAACTGATTCGAATCAAAATACAAATAAGGAAGATTTAACAGAACACACGGTTGTATCGGGAGAAACTTTATATTCCATCGGGAAAAAATATCAAGTTACAGAAAAAGAAATATTGCTTTACAATCCTGAGGCAAAAAACCTTAAAGCCGGTACGAAATTATATTTGCCGAAAAAAACAGCTGATAATAATTCAGTGGAATTTATTTCTGCTGACAAAGATCAGGTGAAATACATTAAGCACACAGTTGAGCCGGGGGAAACAATTTATGGTATTACGAAAAAATACAAAATAACTGAGGAAGAATTGATAGCGCTTAACCCTGAATTGAGGACTGCATTCCGCTCAGGTGCTGTAATCCGGATTCCTTTTAAAGGAAATCTTCAGGATCTTGCGCAACTAAAGGATGAAATGAATGAGGCTGACAAAGAAATTGAAGCGATACAACCAGAAGCATTTTTTACGGGAACAATACCGGCTGAATGCCAGCCCAATGCCAATATTGCTGAAAACGGACCAATTACTATTGCCCTTTTTCTGCCGCTTTTTTTAGATGCCAACAATCAGCTAAATAATAAATTTAAAGCGCCGGTAATTGACACACTTGAACAATTTGAAATATTGGATGAAATTACCTCTGACACTATTGTTGAAAAAGAAAGGCCAGTACATTTACTTAAACAGTTTTACGGGAACAGCGAAAATTTCCTTCAGTTTTATGAAGGTGTCCTAATCGCGGTTGATTCAATGCAAAAAGCTGGAATGAAAGTTATACTTAATGTTTATGATACAAAAGAAAATCCCGAGTCGATCCGAAAAGTTATTAATAATGCAGCCTTTTTGACCACCGATTTAATAATAGGTCCGGTGTATGAAAACGTACAGACAGAAGTTGCCCAATTTGCATCAATAAATCATATTCCATTGATTTCACCGTTCACACCAAAATCGGGTTTGATAAATAGTAATGCGCAGTTTTACCAGGTAAATCCAACGCATGAATATTTGGCAGAAGCAACTGTTGAAATGATTGCAGCTAATTATTCCAATTCAAATTTTATTGTTGTGCGCACCTCTGCATACGAGGGTACTCCGGAATGGCAAATGGTTGAATCAATCAGGAAAAGGCTATCAAATTGGAATACTCAAAACACAGGGTATTTTACTGTTTATGATTTTAGAAAGGAAAGAGCCCGTGGTTTATCAAAAATTTTATTGCCTGAAAAGGAAAATGTTATCTTTATCCCTACTTCTGATGAAGGTGAGCTAAGTGTTGCCATTTCGAATATAAATAATTTAGCCAGGGATTACCCAATTACTTTAGTTGGTGCCGGCAACTATCAGCAAAAATATTCGAGTATTGAAGTTGCACATTTTCACAACCTTAATTTTAAATATATCAATCCATATTGGGTCGATTATAATAATGGTCAAACCATTTCTTACTTTGAAAAATTTATTTCAAATTTTGGAACTGAACCGAATAGTTATGGCGTACAGGGTTTTGATGTGGCCTGGTATTTCTTGAATGCCATACATTTTTATGGAAAGGATTTTGAAAATTGCCTACCCTACATGAACACAAAACTTTTGCAGGGAAACTATTATTTCAAAAGAGTTTCTCCCTCAGGTGGCTTTATGAATGAAGGAGTTTCTGTAATTTCGTATACCCGTAATTTCGAGGTTGTTCAAAAAAGTGTAATTGGGAAACCGAAATTTTAGGAAAGAAAAGAGAACCGTTCTTTCTGTGTTCAGTTCAGAGAAAACTGTTCTTTTCTTTCTCCTCTCGTCATGCAATCACTTGCCTTGCTACCGGGCGATTGTATCGCGCGGTTAACAAACCACACAAAAGGATCAGTGCTGTAGCAGCGACACCTGCGATGAGTGTTTTTTCTGTCATAGAAAAAGTTGTAAAAAATGTCTCGTTTAAAACTCCTGTCAGTGGAAAGAATAATGAAATTTAAAACAGAATCCCAGCCGACGGACTGTCAATAGTCAAAGACGAATTGGCGGTGTAACAACGGAGTACTGCGGTTGATTTACCCGCTAAAACCCGCATTACATTTGCATTTTGTTATGTGTTCGTCTTTTTATTTAATCTCCGAATTATTTTTATTACCATCCTAATAATTGTTTTACCTCTTCAAATTTATCTCCATAATCTGCAATATCCTTTAAGTCTTCAAAATCTTGGAGATTCATTTCTCGCCAGTTCATTTCATCATTT
>JBBQPP010000107.1:0-9624 GCA_038217255.1 Bacteroidales bacterium
TGTGCCAATCTTTATATTAGGTACATTAATAACGAATCAGCACAAATAAAGTTTAAAAAGAACTTTTTCGAGTTATTTTATATCAATTTTTCATTTATTAGTAAACAATTATTACAAATTGTTAACGTCTGCAAGTCATGATTGTTATTTCAGATTTTTCTCAAAGTCACAGCGCTTTAAAGACGAAATTGAAATGTTGTATTAATAAATACAGGGAAATAACCATAGATAACTTGAAATCTCTTATTATCCGGGATTATAAGTTAAATTGCATGAAAAGAACATTCTTTTATCAAATTGGTTAATAAGTAAAAACATTAGTTTATGGCAATTATAGTAGCAATAAAACACAACACAAACTACAAATATGACCGGCTGATAAACATGGGGCCACATGTTATCAGGCTAAAACCTGCCCCGCACAGCCGCACAAAAATTCATTCATATTCGCTGAATATCGAGCCAAAAGAACATTTTATCAACTGGCAACAAGATTCGTTTGGGAATTACCTTGCGCGAGTGGTAATGCACGAAAAAGTAAAGGAATTCAAAGTTGAAGTTGAAGTTTTGGCTGAAATGACCGTAATAAATCCCTTCGATTTTTTTGTTGAAGAATATGCTGAAAAATTCCCGTTTCATTATAAAAAACAAGAAACTAAAGAGTTGGCGCCCTACTTTGAGATTGACGAAAACGGGCCGCTTTTAACCGAGTGGATCAAAAAACTGGAGCATTATAAAAACATAAATATCGTAGATTTTTTGGTGGCAATAAATCGCGAAGTAAATAGGGAACTGGCCTACACAGTCCGCCTTGAACCCGGGGTTTTTTCGTGTGAAGAATCGTTGCAAAAAAAGTTTGGCTCCTGTCGCGATTCGGCTTGGTTGCTCGTGCAAACAATACGGCATCTGGGACTGGCAGCCCGTTTTGTTTCGGGTTATCTGATACAACTTAAAGCCGACCAGAAGGCAATTGACGGTCCGTCAGGCACAGAGCAGGATTTTACCGATTTACATGCCTGGTGCGAGGTTTATGTGCCTGGTGCAGGCTGGATTGGCCTCGACCCAACTTCAGGTTTGTTGGCCGGCGAAGGTCACATTCCGTTGTGCTGCACCCCTGCCCCATCAAGTGCAGCGCCAATATCGGGTGCAATTGATGAATGTAAAGTTGAGTTTTTTCATTCAAACGAAGTCATTCGGATACACGAAGATCCACGAGTTACAAAACCATACAGCGACCAGCAATGGGCTGAAATTATGGCTCTTGGCGATCAGGTGGACACAAAATTTGAAGCTGGTGATGTTAGGTTGACAATGGGAGGCGAACCTACTTTTGTTTCTATTGATGATATGGAATCGGAAGAATGGAACACTGCAGCCGATGGAACAGAAAAGCAGAAATTGTCAAACAAACTCCTGCATAAACTAAGTAAGAAATTTGGCGCCGGTGGTTTGTTTCATTACGGACAGGGAAAATGGTACCCCGGAGAACCCACACCGCGCTGGCAAATGGCGCTCTACTGGCGAAAAGACGGGCAACCAGTATGGAAAGATAAAAAGTGGCTTGCCGATTTTAGCAAGAATTACGGATATACTTATAAGGATGCGGCCAGGTTTATGGAGCACCTCACAAAAAAACTTGGAGTTGATAAAAACAATGTCGTTCCAGGTTATGAAGATGCGTTTTACTACCTCTGGACAGAACGCAAATTGCCTGTAAATATAGACCCGACAAAAATAGATTCAAAAGATTCGCTTGAGCGAAAAACGCTGATGCAACAACTTGACCGCGGACTTGAAAACCCGGCAGGTTTTGTGCTGCCACTGCAGTGGGCCTATGAAAAAGAAGGCTGGATTAGCTGTCCGTGGGAATTTAGGGGCGGTAAAATGATGCTGATTCCAGGCAATTCGCAAATGGGTTACCGACTACCACTTGAATCGCTTCCGTATATTCCTGAATCGAAACGTCCAAAACCCGCTGAACGCAGTCCTTTTGACGATGCCCAACAATTGGGAGACTTTCATCAACACGTATTGGAAAGGTCAAATGTTATTGCCGACTATTCAATTCCTGAGAATTTACTTTTCCCAAAAGAAATTGTTGTTGAAGAAAAAGAAGACGACATAAAAAACAAAACAAAGCATTTACCTTTTCACGAAAGTAAGGAGAAGAAAAAAGAATTCAAACCTGAATTTGATGCTTTTACCATAAAAACTGCTCTGGTTTCAGAAATTCGTGACGGAAAAATCCATTTGTTTTTGCCTCCCGTTGAAATGATTGAGCATTATCTCGATTTACTCGCTGCCATTGAACTGACGGCGGAAGAGTTGCAAATTCCGATAGTTGTTGAGGGCTACGCTCCTCCTAAAGACAATCACATTGAAAAACTGATGGTTACCCCCGATCCTGGTGTGATTGAAGTCAATATTCATCCGGCAAAATCATGGCAGGAAGTGGTGAATAACTATAATATCCTTTTTGAAGCGGCTATGGAAAGCCGTTTGGGTTCCGAAAAATTTATGCTCGACGGAAAACATACCGGTACCGGAGGCGGAAACCATATTACACTTGGCGGAATTAAACCTGCAGATTCACCTTTGCTGCGCCGCCCCGACTTATTGAGGAGTATGCTGGCTTTCTGGCAGCACCATCCCGGTTTGTCATATTTGTTTTCCACAGCGTTTATCGGGCCAACCAGCCAGGCGCCGCGTGTTGACGAAGGCCGGCAGGAAATGCTTTATGAACTTGAAATTGCGTTTGCTCAGATTCCAAATCCTGGTGAGGGCGAAGTACCCTTTTATTTGGTTGACAGATTGTTCAGAAATTTACTTATCGACCTCACCGGAAATACGCACCGTGCAGAATTTTGTATCGATAAATTGTATTCTCCCGATACCTCCACCGGAAGGCTCGGAATTCTTGAATTGCGAGGTTTCGATATGCCTCCCAACAAACAAATGTGTTTGGTGCAGTTGCTTTTAATCCGGACACTTGTTTCGTGGTTTTGGGAAAAACCGTACAATGGAAAATTAGTACGTTGGGGCACCGAATTGCATGACAAATTTATGACCCACCATTTTGTGCGGGAAGATTTAAAAGATGTGGTAAGTCAATTGAACGAAGCAGGTTACGCATTTGATATCAACTGGTTGGAGCCGTTTTTCGAATTCCGTTTTCCACATGTTGGCCGCGTAAAATTTAATAATGTTGAATTGAGTTTGCGCACCGCCATTGAACCCTGGAATGTTTTGGGCGAAGAAATGTCGAGTTCCGGAACCGCCCGGTTTGTTGATTCATCGGTGGAACGCATTGAAGTAAAAGCAACAGGTTTGACCGGAGAAAGATATGCAGTTTTATGCAACGGTATGCAGGTTCCAATGGCAAATACAGGAACAAAAGGTGAATTTGTGGCTTCGGTACGATACCGCGCATGGCAGCCACCGTCCGCACTGCACCCAAACCTTGGCGTTGACACTCCGTTGGTTTTCGATATTTTTGATTTATGGGTAGGCAAATCAGTGGCTGGCTGCACTTACCATGTTTTTCATCCGGGTGGCCGGGCATACGATACTTTCCCTGTAAACAGTTTTGAGGCGGAGGGAAGGCGCGTTTCCCGTTTTTACAACGAAAATCACACACAGGGAACATTCATACAAAAAGAGGAAATTAGCAAAGAAGTAAAAAGATATATTACTGAAAAAGAACAGGATACAAACAAAATGGTTGTGATTGCCCCAAAAATCATAGAACCCGATCCTGAATATCCACACACTTTTGATTTGCGGAAATACAAGTTACAGAATTGATTATGAGGGTTAGTCGTCAAAATGCAAGAAATCAGGAAGATTGTTAGCGGCATTTACCAGGGACTGATTCCATCGTGTGGAGGTTTCTTTTAAATCTTCTTCCGATTTGCGCAATTCCGTTATATCGAATGAACCGTTTCGGTAAAGTGCAAAGTCAAGCGGATAGTCAACGTCGCTTGCATTTTTATATGTAGCATCAAATGCGAGATAAGCAACTTTAATGGCCATATCAAAAGTAATTTCTTCATGTAAAAGTCTCCTTAAAATAGGTTTACCAAAAGCCGTGTTACCAATAATTGTGTAGGGCGATTCATCAGAGGCTTCCACCCAGTTTCCTTCAGGAAATATTAAAAAAACGCTCGAACGTTTGTCGTTAACACATTGTCCGCCAATAATTAAATGAATATCAAAAAAGAATTTACTTTGCTCAAGTTGGTCAAGATCCTCTTTTCGAACCTGTTTTACTATATTCCCTACCAAATTGGCAATCTTATAAAGTTTATCGCCATTATATTTTGGAAGTTCATCTTCGAACAAGTGAATCACTTTATCCCGAATAGAACGCAAACCTGAAGACATGATAAAAAATGAACTGCCATTTTCCTGATAGGTCTTTATTTTTTTTGAAGTTGATACACCAAGACCACTGCTAATTCGAGTATCAGAAATGGCAATTACGCCCGATTTGCTTTTTACTGCAATACAAAATGTCATATTTATTGATTTGTTACCGTTACTGAATGTGTACTTTTTTGCAAGCCTGTTGTTTCCAAAACACCGATTATCGGACTGCAATCGCGATAATCCGTACCATGTGCAATTTTAATATAATGATGGTCGGCAAGCAAATTATTTGTTGCATCAAAACCAACCCACCCCAACTCAGGAATCAGTGCTTCCACCCAAGCATGAAGCTGACTTGATCCAACAAAACCAGCACCCTGATTTAAGTATCCACTAACATACCGGGCGGGTATTTTGTTTTGGCGGCAAACCGAAATAAACAAGTGGGCAAAATCCTGACACACACCTTTTTTTATTTGTAAAACCTCAGAAATGGGTGTATTTACATCGGTACTTTCAGGTGAATATTCGAGTAGTTGAAAAATAAAGTTATTTAATTTCAATAAATAATCGAAAACCTGAATTTCGCCTGAATAAACAGGAAATGAAGCGTTTACCAACAATGGCATTTGGGTAAGTTCAGTTGATGAAAGGAATACGTGATTGTCGATTTGAAAATCAATCGTATTGATAAGTTCAAATTCAATATTTGGTAAAAGAGGGCTAATATAGAACGGATTAAATTCCTGTTTCTGAAGTTTAACGGAAAGTTTAAACCAGAATTCGGTGAAAGGTTTTACGATATAATATGATATAATATCGAAACCAAAAATATTCCTGGAAATAAAACTTTCCTGATTTTCAGAACAGAAAAACTTATATTCAACTACTTTCTGTCCATCGTTGTTCTCAGGAATTAATAATAGCTGGAAAGTTGCTTTCCTAACCTCCGAATCATACTTATTTTCGATAAAGTATTCAATGCTAAACTCTTCCATTAGAACGAAAGGTATTTTTTTTCAAACTCAGACCCAATTTCCACTAATTTGTTAAGTGTAGAATTTAACAGCTTGTAAACGTCCTCATTAAATTCATCAAAAGAAAGGTATTTAAATTGTTCCGAAAGTTTTCTGATTTTAAAGTTGATTGTATTTCCATCCTGATTTTCGTTCCTGCTAATCTTTTCTTCGTAACGCCTAATACCATTTAAAGCATATGAAATAGAACGTGGACAAGCTGCATTTAACATTAAAAACTCAAGCACATGCTCACGGTTAGGAATGGTACGATAAAATTTCCTGTTCATGTCGAACGATTCAACACAACGCAAAAGGTTTGACCATTCGAAACTCATTTCCGGTTCTGTATTTCCAGCTAATTCAATTTTATAAATATCGTTCAGTTTTGAGTTGATTATCCTGATAATTTGTATCCCACGCTCAATGTACATTCCAATTAAAATCATTGCCCACTCCTCATCATGTAACAGTGTGGAGTAAATCTTACTTCCCACAATGGAAGTTTGATCAGAAATCATTTGCGAAAAATCGAAAAGTCCGGTGGTTAAATACACCTCCTGCGGATAGTTAATTACCAAATGATAATATTTATTAATGGCTTCCCAAAGGTCGGTTGATATTGCATTTCGTGCCCCACGGGCATTTTCGCGGGCACTTGTGATATTGCTGATAATCGAATTCGGATTTTGGGTGTCGAGGCCAATTTTATATAACACATCCCTCTCGTTTACGTCTTCCATGTCAAAAATCCCTGCCATATATAACATTGAATCCAATACAAATTTCCTATCGTAAGTTTTTAGAATTGGGGCGTCAAGCGATGAAAAATAATTTGCTTTACTGTATCGCGACAAATGATCGGCACGCTCAATATGACGCCCCATCCAGTATAGGTTGTTCGCTACTCTTGATAACATATTTTTTACTTTTTATTATATTTCATAAACATTAATCCAACACCCAGGTATCTTTGGAGCCGCCGCCTTGCGATGAATTCACAATCAAATTTCCCCTTTTTAAGGCCACTCTTGTTAGCCCGCCTTTCAAAATGTACTCAGTGTTTTTACCCATTAAACTAAATGTGCGCAAATCAATATGGCGTGGCTCAAATTCTTTTGTTTCATCAATAAATGTTGGATGAACCGAAAGGCTCATAATAGGTTGGGCTATATATTTTCTGGGTGTGGCTTTTATCCTTGCTTTAACCTCATCAATTTGTGCGTGGGTTAATGTAGTTCCGATTGTAATGCCATACCCCCCCGATTCGTCAACAGGTTTAACCACTAATTTATCAATGTTTTCGAGCACGAATTTCATGTCATCTTCCCGCTCACAACGGTATGTTTTAACATTATTTAGAATTGGTTCTTCACCGAGATAATACTTAATGATATCCGGGACATAATTATAAACTGCCTTATCATCAGCCACACCTGTTCCTGGAGCATTTGCCAGTGTAACATTTCCAGCCCGGTAAGCATTCATAAGGCCTGGAACGCCAAGCATCGAATCTTTCCTGAAACATAGTGGGTCAATAAATTCATCATCTACCCGCCTGTAAATTACGTCAACTCTTTGTGGCCCGCGAATTGTTTTCATATAAACAAAATCTTTTTCTACATACAAATCTCTTCCTTCAACCAACTGAACCCCCATTTTTTGGGCAAGAAACGAGTGTTCAAAATATGCCGAATTGTACATTCCAGGTGTTACCACAACTATATTTGGTTCGTCCGAATTTGCAGGTTTAACAGTTTTCAAAATCTCAAGTAAATGCTCGGGATACTGATATACTGTTTTTGCTTTAAGCTTATTAAACAGTTCAAACAACGATTTTTTCAGGGCCATTCTGTTGGACAAAACATAGCTGACACCTGATGGACATCGCAAATTATCTTCTAATATATAGTACTCGCCATCGGTATGTTTTATCAGATCTGTTCCAGATATATGTGTATAAATACCACCTTCCGGAGTAAAATCAACCATCTCTTTCAGGTAGCTTTTTGATGAAAAAATAAGATCGGCCGGAACGATCTTATCTTTTAATATCTGTTTTTTATGATAGATATCGAGCAGAAAAAGATTTATGGCCTTGTTTCGTTGAATGATGCCTGTTTCTAATTTCATCCATTCATCGTTAGCTATAATCCGCGGGAAAAGGTCGAAGGGAAAAATTCGCTCATTTGCCTTATTATCTTCAGAATACACTGCAAAAGTAATTCCCTGGTTGAAAAAGGCTGTTTTCACTTCGTTGTTTATCCGCTGAAAATCGGAAATACTAAGATGGTTAAAACGCTCCACGATAGATTTGTAATGATCCTTCGGAACATTTAAACTGGTATAAACCTCATCGAAATGCAGGCTTTCAAATTTATGTGAATCAAGTATTCCGTTCATCGACTGTTCCATGTTCTTCTTTGTTATAAATTTCTAATTTTCCTGACAATGGCACAACAATAGCCAATATTGTTTTTCATAATGACACAATAATAGTTAATTTTCGAACAAATTGACATTGCTACTTAGTAGTTTTACTAAATTACAACACAATTAATTAAATATGATGTGAATGTTAAGCAATTTAGCTATGAGCGTTAATTTACTTAAAATTATCGAGAAATCAATGGTAGTTTACCAAATCCAAAATCATTTTTAACATTAATTATTCTGCTCTAAAAAACCTCGTTTCGATAATCCTTTGTATTTTGTCAACAAATCAAACTATCATGGAAACTTTGAAAAAAATCTACGTTTTACTTGTGCTTATAACAGCTGTTGTTGTGTTGATTTTTGCACAATCCATTATTATTCCATTTATTCTTGCGGTACTTTTTTGGTATTTAATCAGGGTAATTAAATTAACTATGTTAAAAGTTAAATTTATGACCCGATTTCCCGAATGGGTACTTACTTTATTTTCATCAATATTTTTGTTAATTATTTTATTGATGATAATTAATATAATTACACATAACATCCAGCAACTTTCTGACACTTTACCTGTATATCAGACAAATATCAATAAAATAACAACCGGACTAAACAACTATTTCAATATTGACGTGGATTCGGAGTTTAAGAATATTACCAAAAATTTCAATTTTGCCGGAATCTTTACAGGGATAATTACTGCATTAACCGGGTTATTTGGCAATGCTGTTACAATTTTGCTTTATTTGCTATTTTTAATTCTTGAAGAAAAAATGTTTCCAAAAAAATTCATAGCGATGTACCCCATAAAAAGTGAATATGATAAAATCAAAAAGATTATTGGTAAAATAGACAAATCAATTATCAATTATATTGCACTAAAAACCGTAATAAGCATAATTACAGGAGTTTTGAGCTATTTTGCACTTCAATTTATTGGAGTTGATGCGCCGGCATTTTGGGCTTTCTTAATCTTTATACTTAATTTTATTCCAAACATCGGTTCGCTTGTTGCAACAGGTTTTCCGGCCGTTTTCGCTTTGCTTCAGTTTGGTGAATTTAAACCAGGGATTCTGGTACTTGTTTTTGTAGGTTCAATACAACTTTTAGTTGGAAATTTTATCGAACCTAAAATCATGGGTAATTCGCTCAATATCAGTCCGCTTGTTGTTATTTTAACACTTTTAATCTGGGGAGCAATGTGGGGTTTTACAGGCATGTTACTTAGTGTTCCAATTACAGTAATTCTCATTATAATTATGGCAGAATTTCCAACAACACGACCGTTTGCTATTTTATTGAGCCAGGATGGAAAATTAAACACAGATAATAATTAACTTTTTACAAAATGAATAAAATTCAAACATTGTTTTTACTGTTTTTAGTTTTAAACAGCTTTTTAGCAATTTCGCAACCTAAAATCATTTTCGATACGGATATTGGTGGCGATGCCGATGATTTGGGAGCGATTGCGATGTTGCACAATTATGAATCACGCGGGGATTGTGAATTGCTGGCTGTAATGAGCTGGAGTGATGATGAATACGCAGTCCCGGCAATTGATGCGATCAACAGGTTTTATCTCCACCCCAACATTCCGATTGGCGTGCGAAAAGATGGGACGTCAACCAGTGAAACAAATTACAACCAGGCAATTGCCAACAATTTTGAGTACAAACTAACTTATAACGATGTTCCGGATGCCGTTGATTTATACCGTAAAATACTCGGTTCCGCTGCTGACACGAGTATTACCATCGTTACGGTTGGACCGCTTAAAAATATCGAGCGACTTTTAAAATCG
>JBBQPP010000108.1:0-9595 GCA_038217255.1 Bacteroidales bacterium
GAACCGTTTTGTTCCATCCGTATGGTAAATATCAGAATACACCGGCAGATAATCAGTTTCAAAATATTTTAACCTTATTGTATCCACATCAACATAAGTATAAACATGGCTGGGGTGGCTCCGTTTTTTCCCGGTTATGGCTTTTTTCTCATCGGTTTTGCAACCCACGAAAATAAAGATGAACAACAATATTGATATGACTTTCATTTTTTTTCCTGAAAATTACAAAAAAGAATTTTACCTGCAGATGATTAATACAAAACCTCACTAAAATTTAAATGTTACATTTTTATTACAAATCCATTGTATGAATTAATTCCCTCATATTCTGCAACTTAAATTAAAAGCAAACGATAAATTAATCGTTTTGTAATATTTATGTAACACAGGTGTAACACCAATGCGGCACTTTTGCCCTGAAAAAATAACAAAATTCAATCTTAAGTAATGAAAAAACCATTTTTGCTTTGGCTAATCTTTTCAGGCATTTTTACTGTTGCGTTTGGCCAAAAAGAATCCGATGATTTTAAACCAAATGGAAATCCGCTTGCTTTGATATTCACAAACTTCAATACAGCTTTTACTGACGGGGAAACACACCCTACTTTCGAAATTACCCGGGCGTATTTGGGCTACGAATATAACTTCAGTAAAGAACTTTATGCAAAAATTATACTCGACGTGGGCGACCCAAAAGCTGGTGGGCTGCAAATGACGGCGTTCCTGAAAAATGCCTATGTTGAATACAGCAAAAACAATTTCTCGGCATCCTTTGGTATGATTTCCACAACACAATTTAAGGTTTCCGAAAAAATATGGGGGCTGCGCTATATCGAAAAATCATTTCAGGATGCCTATAAATTTAACTCAAGCGCCGACCTTGGTTTTAATATTGATTATACGTTTGCCGATTTTCTTTCAGCCGATTTTTCGCTTATCAACGGTGAGGGTTACAAATTGCTTCAAAACGATGATTATGTGCGGCCGGGATTCGGAGTTACCGCAAAACCGGTAAAATCAATAACTGCACGATTGTTCGTTGATACCATGGGTGATACAGTAAAACAGCAATCGCTCGCTACTTTTTTGGCTTATACAGGTAAAAAACTTGTACTTGGAGCTGAATACAATTACCAAAAAAATTACACTATGAAAGATGGCCATGATATTTACGGCACTTCCTTTTATGCAACTTATAGCCCAAATGATAAAATTATGCTTTTCGGCAGATTTGATGATCTAAAATCAAAAGCACTTGAAGGCAAAAGCGAACCCTGGCAGTTAAGTAAAGATGGCCAATTATTAATGGCGGGTATTGAGTTTAACCCGGTTAAAGGAGTAAAAATAGCACCAAATTTCAGGTATTGGAGCCCGGCTGACAATTCAATGCCAGGCACTTCATACGCCTATTTAAATTTAGAACTGAAGTTTTAAAAAAGCCCCCTCCCAGCCTCCCCCCGAAGGGTGAGGAGAAGGAAAAGAAAAAAGAATTTAGTTATTAAAACAAATAAAAAACAGAAAATGAAACAGTTAGCAACAATTATTTTAGCCGTGTTTATTTTACAGGCCTGTTCGAGTTCTTCGAATAAAAAAGCTGATGAAAAATCGGCAAACACATCAAACGTGGCATTAACAGCAGCCGGGGCAACTTTCCCGATGCCTTACTATAATATGGTTTTTAAAACTTATGGCGATAAAACCGGTACTCAAATTACTTATGGTGGAATTGGTTCAGGCGGTGGCATCCGCAGTTTAACCGACAAAGTAGTAGATTTTGGTGCAACCGATGCTTATCTCGATGATGCCCAAATGGCTGAAATGCCTGCCGAAATCGTTCATATCCCAACCGTTTTAGGAGCAGTGGTTATTGCCTACAACCTTGAAGGAGTAGATGGGTTAAAGCTTTCGAGCGAGTTGCTTGAGAAAATTTTTATGGGCGAAATCACTAAATGGGACGACCCAAAAATTAAAAGCAACAACCCGGGATTAAACCTGCCCGATTTGGCGATAACAGTTATTGTCCGTTCGGACGGAAGTGGTACTACACATATTTTTAGCGACTATATGAGCAAAATTAGCTCGAAATGGGCAGAAAAAATCGGAACCGGAAAATCTCTGCAATGGCCGGTTGGTATGGGAGCAAAAGGAAATCCCGGTGTTGCCGGAACAATTTCGCAAACGCAGGGCGCCATTGGTTACATCGGTTCTGAATATGCTTTCGCAATGAAAATACAAACCGCGCAACTGCAAAACAGTGCCGGAAACTATGTCTCTCCAACCATTGAAACTATTAGCGCTGCCGCACAAGGCGAAATTCCTACCGACACAAGGATTATGCTGACGAATTCATCTGATCCGAATTCGTATCCAATCAGCGGTTTTACATGGATTATTTTGTACAAAGAACAGAATTACAATAACCGCACAAAAGAACAAGCGCTGGCAACTGTGAAAATGCTTGATTGGTTGGTAAGCGAAGAAGCACAGGGCGAAGCAGAAAAAGTGCATTACGCGCCACTTCCAGTGTCTGCGGTTGAAAAGGCAAAAACAATTTTAAAAGGGGTAACTTTTGACGGGCAGCCGTTATAAGCCACACCCGACCTCCCCGAAAGGGGAGGAGAAAGAAAAGAAGCAAAAAAATGACTAGTGAATTCAAATTATTTTCTGAATAAAATTTATGTCTAATGCCATTTCTACTTTAGTTGTCGGTTGGAAAAAGTCCCCCTTAGGGGGATTTAGGGGGCTTCATAGCGATAAAATAACCAAAGCAATTCTTCTTCTCTCTTCCTTCATCATTTTGTTTGTTGCAGGTGGAATGGTTTATTCATTGGTTGAAGGCGCTATTCCGGCATTTAAAGAATTTGGGTTCAGCTTTATATTTTCGAATAACTGGAACCCCACAAGAGGAAGCGAAAACTACGGTGCACTTCCATTTATTGCGGGAACATTAATCACTTCGGTTTTGGCACTGTTAATCAGTTTGCCACTTTCGTTTTCGGCTTCGTTGTTTTTGGGGGAATATTACCGCGGAACACGGATGGCAAAAGTGCTGGGAATGATGGTTGATTTGCTCGCCGGAATTCCATCAATTGTATATGGATTGTGGGCATTTTATGTATTACGCCCGTTTTTAATCTCTTTGGGTTTGCCGAACCAGGGATTCGGGGTTTTTACTGCCAGCATCATTTTGGCGATTATGATTATCCCATATGCAACTTCGCTAAGCAATGAAATTATTGCAATGGTTCCCAATGAATTAAAAGAAGCTGCTTACTCACTGGGTGCTACAAAATCGGAAGTAATAATCAATGTTACCATTCCGTCAGCGCGATCCGGAATTATGGCAGGTTATATTTTATCGTTTGGTCGCGCGTTGGGCGAAACTATGGCAGTTACTATGATAATAGGTAACAGCAATGTTGTTCCTGATGGATTGTTTAGTACCGGAAACACAATGGCCAGCGTTATTGCCAACCAATTTGGCGAAGCTGATGGTTTAAAACTCAGCTCACTGATTGCCATTGGCTTATTGCTGTTTTTGTTGACAGGGATTATTAATGCGATTGGAAAGTTTATTATTAAAAGGATGGGGTAAAGAGCGAAGGGCAGAGGGCAAAAAGAGAGGAAAAGAAGGCATATAAGTTAAAAAGATGGAATAAAATAAACTTATCAAATTTCGAGATACCGGCAAGTAGGAAAAGAAATAGAATTGTGGAAATATGGATTCTTAAAACCCTATTTTGAGATTCTTCAACCCTGTTAGGGGCGAAAGATAACAAATAAAAAAGAGACAGAAAATAAAATTTTTGAAAATGAAAACTGAGGCAAAAATATTGGATTGAAAAGTGGTTCTTGGACTTGTCAGCATGCGCAGCTCCTGACAACGTCCTTACATACAACTTCAATAAAAACAAAATTAGAATTGGCGAAATAGAAAATGGCTACAGCAACAAAAAAAATAAACATCGACAACCTGCAATCGAGGAGAATTAAAGACACCGTCTATAAATCCCTGGTAATTTTCTTTTCGATCGTTACTATTTCGCCTATTGTTTTAATCATTTATAAACTGATCGCCAAAGGCTATAAACAAATCAGCTTTGATTTTATACTTAAAACTCCGCCGAACAGCTACGAAGCGATGACTGCTTTAAATGCCGGAGAAATAATTCCGGGTGGAATTGCCAACGGAATCACCGGCACTTTGATAATGGTAATCATGGCATCCATCTTTGCCATTCCAATTGGTGTGGTTGCCGGAATTTATTTGTACGAAAACCCCGGGAAATTCTTGGCCAATTTTACCCGCAATGTCTCTGATATTTTGCAGGGCGTACCGTCTATTGTACTTGGGTTGATTGCCTACATTTGGGTGGTAAAAAACATTACAAACGGTTATTCGGCGTTGGCAGGAAGCGTTTCACTGTCTATTATGATGCTGCCAATGATTGTGCGCTCAACTGAAGAAACCCTGAAAATGATACCGTTAAGTATAAAAGAGGCAGCTTTGGCACTGGGTGTACCATATTATAAAGTATTGATAAAAGTACTTATCCCAACAGGTTTTAGCGGTTTGCTGACTGGCATTTTGCTTGGTATTTCGCGGGTTTTGGGCGAAACAGCGCCTTTAATGTTAACTGCTCTCGGAAGCTCAATGATAAATTTCGATATTACAAAACCAACAAGTGCAATCCCGCTGTTGATCTGGGAATTTTACAACGACCCCAATATGGTCGATTTAATTTGGAGCTCATCACTTTTATTAATGATAATGGTTTTAACTTTAAACATTGTTTCAAAACAAATAGCTGCACGAACAAGATAAAAAATGAGTGAAAATACTATCAATATAAAAGATCCTGTACTGTCAATCCGCAACCTTTCAGTGTCATACGACAAAGGGAAGTATGCGGTCAACAATGTTTCGGCTGATATAAAACGAAACAGTGTAACCGCAATAATGGGTCCATCGGGTTGCGGCAAAAGCACACTTTTACGTGCCATCAACCGGATGCACGAACTATACGAAAACATTGAAACAAAAGGCTCTTTAATACTAAATGGAAAGGACATAGCGAATATGCCGACCATTAAACTGCGTCGTATGGCCGGAATGGTTTTCCAACGCCCCAACCCTTTCCCTACCATGAGTATTTATGACAATGTAATTGCCGGTTACAAACTCAACGGCATCAGGCTAAAGAAAAAGGAGCGTGATGAAATAGTTGAACGCTCCCTGACAGACGTTACACTTTGGGACGAAGTAAAAGATACACTCTACAAAAAAGGCAGTTTCCTTTCGGGGGGTCAGCAGCAAAGGCTTTGCATTGCGAGGGCACTGGCTTTTAACCCTGAAGTAATATTGCTCGACGAACCAACTTCGGCACTCGACCCGATTTCTACAGCACGAATAGAAGATTTACTCGTCAAATTGAAGGAAAACTATTCAATTTTAATGGTAACCCACAACATGTCGCAGGCCGCGCGGATTTCGGATTATTCAATGTTTATGTACCTTGGCGAACTTGTGGAATATGGCAAAACCAAAGATATGTTTACCAATCCCAAAGACCGCCGCACAGAGGAATACCTTACAGGAAAATTTGGTTGATTTTTTTAACTTCACTTAAATTAAATAGAGATGACTACAAAAAAAGATGACGCTATAAACAGCATAATGAAAGACTTTGAGGAATTTGCAAATTTGGTTCTTCATCAGCTTGATTTATTGGAAAAGCTAGTTTCATCAGGAGAAACAAAAGTTTCGGAGGAGTTAAACAAAGAGTTGCAATCCAACGAGAAAAAACTAGATAAAATGGAAGTCAAAATCAGCGACAAAATTGTAAATACAATTGTTTTATACCAGCCCGTAGCTTCCGATATCCGTAAAATATTTGCCTGCTACCGAATTGTCAACAGCCTCGAACGGGTTGGTGATATGGTAATTACTATAGTTGATTCAATTCAAAAAATTAAAACACTAAAAATTTACAATGAGTTGAATGACGTAATAACCAATATGCTGATAAACAGCTCAAACATGGTAAATAAAGCATTGCTTGCCTTTACCAACGACGATAAAGAATACGCCATTTGGACTATTAAAAACGACACAGTTGTTGATGAAATCAATAAAAAAATGTTGAAAAAAGCCATTAAAAAAAGCAGCGACATCAACGAGGAAAACAAACAGCTTTTTATGAGTTTTATTAGTATGAACAGCATAGTAACAAACATTGAACGTATTGCCGGCCACGCCACAAACATTGCCGAAGCCGCAATTTATTCAATCGAAGGGAAAGACATTCGGCACAAAGCGATTGATTAATGATTATTGAAAGAAGATTTACGATTTATCAATTTACTATTTACGATTTTGGAAGAACAATTTCAGAATGATGATTAACGATTAACGATTTCAGAATGAGGAACTTAAAAACAACTTGCAACGTGGAACTTAAAACCAACTTTGAATTTTGAACTTTAAACTCGAAACTGCGAAGAATGAGCAATACACCAAAAATATTAATTGTTGACGATGAAAAGGATTTATGCGAGATCCTTGAATTTAATCTGATTAGCGAAGGTTACGAAACAGAAACAGCTCACTCTGCTGAGGCTGCCTTGAAAAAAAACCTGCACGAATTCGATTTGATTTTGCTCGACGTGATGATGGGCGAAATGTCGGGTTATAAAATGTAGGCAAAAGTGCGTAATGACTTGCATCTCGCTGTACCAATCATATTCCTCACAGCAAAAACTTCAGAAAACGATTTATTGACAGGATTTAACGTTGGGGGCGATGATTATATTTCGAAACCATTTTCAATTAAAGAAGTAATTGCCCGCGTAAAAGCCATTTTGAAAAGAGGGATAACCGAATCGTTTTCGGGCAATATTTTGAAAGCAATCGAATTGGAGGTTAACACTTCAAGCAAATCAGTAAGTATTGAAAATAAACCTGTCAACCTAACCCGAAAAGAATATGAAATATTGGCCTTGCTTTTGAAACACCATGGACAATACATTTCGAGAGAAGAAATCCTGAACCGCGTTTGGAGCGACGACGTAATTGTAACCGATCGAAACGTTGACGTGAATATTGCCCGTTTGCGCAAAAAAATTGGCAATTACGGAGATTTCGTCAAGGGAAAATCGGGGTTTGGATATGCATTTAAAGTAGAATAGGAAAAACTTCAAAAGACAAACAACAAATAAATTTCAAAATATTAAGATAAAACAAGACATTACATTATACAAAAGAAACATTTAAAATATAACAAAGTGCCACTACATCAGTCATTCAGAAGGAAAATTTTCATCTATTTCATTGCAGTTTTTTTGCTGTTTACAGTTGCAATACTGCTTTTCCAGCTTCAACGGGAACGGGAGTTTAAAAAAGCACAATTGGAAAATACGCTCGAAAATGTTACCGAGGTTGCTCACAACTTTATTGAGTTTTATCAACTCAATAAAACAGGCGATTTTAGTCGCGCCGACACATTGAAATCATTGATCCCCCAAAACAATATCCGGCTGACAATTATTGATAAAAAAGGTAAAGTACTGTATGACAGTTTTGTGGCAGATTATTCAACAATGGAAAACCATTTTGAACGGCCTGAAATACAAAAAGCGCTTTTCTCTGAAATTGGTTCAAATATCCGTCATTCAGAAACTACAAATCAGGAGTTTTACTACTATGCCCGAAATTACAACGAATATTTTGTTCGCGCTGCTATGGTTTATGATATTGAAGTTGCGCATTTTCTTAAAGCTAACCGTTTTTTTATTTTTTTTATAACTGCCATTTTTCTTGTTATCTGGCTGATTGTTAACTTTATTACCAAACGGCTTTCAATATCGATTACAAAGTTGAAAGACTTTGCAATTAAAGCAGGAAGAAATGAATCGATTGAAAATGAAAATGAATTCCCTGAAAACGAACTTGGCGAAATTGGGACCCAAATCGTAAAAATTTATAATAAATTGCACCGGGCAAAAGATGACGTTGCGCTTGAAAAAGACCGTTTGTTTAACCACATGAACATACTTAACGAGGGGATTTCGTTTTTCAAACCCAACAAAGAAAAAATGCTGGCAAACAGTCATTTTATTCAATATATCAGCATCATTTCAAATACTTCAACAATTTCGGCAGAGCATATTTTTGACATTCCCGAATTCAAAAAAATAAATAATTTTCTGAATGAAAATCTGAATAAAGAGCTTGAATTCCAACCCAATGAACTACCGCAAATTGAATACACTTTCAATAAAAACGAGCAATATTTTAAGGTGCTATGCATTGTTTTTGCCGATAAAAGCTTCGAGATTTTGATTACCGATGTTACGCGCCCCGAAAAAAGGAGGCTGTTAAAACAACAACTAACTTCGAACATTGCACACGAACTGAAAACCCCGCTGGCATCAATAAAAGGCTATATAGAAACCCTGATGAACAACCCGGGAATCAGCGAAGAAAAGAAGAAATATTTTATTGAACGCGCTTTTGCTCAATCGGAACGATTAAACCTGTTGCTCAACGATATTTCGCTGCTGAACAACATTGAAGATGCCGGCGAACTGTTTGAGATAAAACAGGTAAATGTGAAAAACATTGTTACCGACGTGATTGAAAACCTTGAAAACCGTTTGTCTGGAAAAAATATAAAATGCAAGTTGAATGTTGATACCAACGTGGTTGTAAATGGAAATGATTCGCTGCTTTCGTCGGTTTTTCAAAATTTAATCGAAAACACTATCAATTATGCCGGACGCGACATTTCGATTGAGATAAAAAATTATCTGGAAGATAAAAAGTTCTACTATTTCAGTTATTCGGATTCCGGTATTGGAATTCCCGAAGAACATTTGCACCGCATTTTCGAGCGTTTTTACCGAATCGATTCGGGCCGTACCCGCGAAATGGGCGGAACCGGATTAGGTCTGTCCATCGTAAAAAATGCCATTTTGTTGCACAAAGGCAAAATTTCGGCTCGCAATAAACCCGAAGGGGGAATTGAGTTTTTGTTTACACTGTCTAAAAAATAATAAATTACAATAATTAGTTAAGCCTCTGATAATTTATCAGGGGCTTTTCAGTTTTAGACAGATTACATTTCGATTAAACAAATGTAACACAACCTTAAACAAAGGTTAATTTGCCTGTAACAATTAGCCCGTTCATTTGCGCTGTATTCGAAAGAATATTTTAAAAACACTGCAAATGTTATTTTTAATGAGAAAATTTTTTACCTGTAGTTTACTGCTACTTTTTTTTCAAATGGCTGTAAAGGCCCAAACCGTCGCAATAAAAGGAATCGTCACCGATTTCAAAACTAACGAAACCCTTATTGGAACAACAGTTCTAATTCAAGGTACAACACAAGGTACAATTACAAATTTCGATGGTGAGTTTATCATCTCAAAAGTAAATCCCGGAAAATATAATCTTGTTGTTTCGTTTATTTCGTACCAATCGAAAATAATTCAGATTGAAGTTGAAAACGGCAACGAAACTATTTTAAATGTTGCGCTTGAACCTGCAACACTTGATATTGGCGAAGTAAAAGTTGTTGCCCAACGCCGCACC
>JBBQPP010000109.1:0-9562 GCA_038217255.1 Bacteroidales bacterium
TGCTTCAAATTCGTAGAGGTTACTACCATAAAGAAGGCTAAGTTTAGGACTTCCAAGTTCAGGTTTGGCTACTTTAACTTTACCATTATTAACCAAAACTAACATGCTGTTAGCCTCTGCACGGGAAAGTATAAAATCCCAGTCGGTGCAGTAATACTGGATCAATTCTTTGTGCGACAGACTGGTTGCGGCAATATCAGATGACAAGCTATAAGTGCCAAGAATTGTACTTATGGCATCACTATCCTTTGTGTCTTCAAAATATTTGTTTTTTCGGCCGATAGTTGCTTTTACTGCTTCGTCGCGACATTCTATAAAAAGTATTGAACCCTGGTTTTCTCTTATTTTAATACTATGCTTTATAATGATACCCTTAAATACAGTTGCATTTTTACTGTCGTAACCTAACTGTATTTCAATACTTTTGCCGGGCACAAACAGATCCTGGTTGCTAATTTCAAAATCCTCGGTTGAAGTATCGCCATCTTTTAATATCAGGCGTGCGAAAGGAATTTTATTAACTTCCTTATGGGTAACAAAACTATCGAATTCAAGGGTATTCGGAGCTTCCCGCCCATCAATAAGAACGGTAAACGTTACTGTGCCTGCTGTTTCGCTAATGGGAAGTACGCGTGCATCGCTCATTTTACTGCTTTTTCAATAGGTGGTAACACAAGTTCTTGCCCCACACTTAATCGTCTGAAGTTGGTCAGATTGTTTACTTTTGCTATCTCCATGTGATAAGTTGGATCTTTATATGCCTCGTAAACAATAAGTGGTAGTTTTTCTCCGTCTGTAACCCTCCGTATATGTGTTAAATCCGGTGATTCCTTAGCTTCTTCCAGTACCCTTCGCTTATTTTCACGATAATCGAGGAAGGTGGCGCTTATTTTCGCCCTGAGCGGTTCACCATTTGGATTAAAAAGAGTGTAGGTAATCTGAAGATTGGTAAGGATGGCATCGAAAGTTACATCGCCATTTCCCCGTTGATGAATGCCCAACCCCATTATCTTGAGGAATCTGGGCTGATGGATTTCGCCTGACATATCGTACACAACACTTTTAAGGTGTTGTATTTGATCTATGACCGAAGTTGCAGAATCCGAGCTAAACTTATAGCCATAAATTGTATTTGTTCCATCAATTATCCAATCCAGCTTAAGCTCTTCAGGTGCACTGGCTAAAAAACGTTCCTGCACACCATGAGAACCACTGGCAGGCTTTACATCGTACTTAATTTTATAATTAAGTACATATTGCTCAGGATTTACAGGTACTAAATAAGGATCTACGCTTTTATCCCGGTCAGTGAGTTCCTTATTTTTATAAGGAGTTATTTTTATTTTGGCAGGCCTTTCTTCCATCTATCGTTCCATTTTATCTTTTAAGATTTGTAATACCTTCTCCACGCATATGTTTATAATTTCATCTTTGGAACTATCCTCAGTACCCCCAGTACTTCCCCCACTCCCCGATTGATCCTGATTGGAATCAGAAAGTGTTGCCTTAATATGTAATTCTTTTATCTCCAGCGGCATAGTGTTTACTAACTTTCGTAATTCACCGTAAAAAAATTATAATTCAATTCGAGGGTTTCCACAAGTATCTCGTTTTTCGAAGCATCAAGGTCGGCAATGTCCCATTTCTTGGGCCACACATGAGTAAGGTTCCAGGTAATTAACGATTTATGTTCACTACCTAACAACTTAATGGTTACAGTTGTGGGTTCAAAAACGTAATCTTCAATGGCTTTTCTGCACCATTTAATAATATCTGTTTCCTTTAAAACCCCTCTCTTTAAAACCAATGTACCATACTTTGTGCGCACAGGTATCTGATGCTCAAAACGGTTTTCACCTCCTTCTTTAATGGATTCGGTATTTATTTCAACAGTAAGACCACTGACAGATTGGAAGTAATTATCGTAAGTATTCTGCCCCTGGCTAATACCAAATTCAACCAGAAAGTGAAAACCGGGTAGCGGATATTCGTTTTGCGGCATTATTAATCGTTTTGAATGGTAAGCCCTTCATGCACCAACTCGATTGATTCAATGGCCACCTCGTTGCCGTCGGCCTTTAAGTCGGTTGATTGCACTTTAATAGCCCAGGCATTAATTACCTTCCAAACGATAATAGCACTATGTTCCTCATTTAATAAACTGATGGTAATGTCGCGACGATATTTCGACTTGGTAGAATTGCCTTCCTGAAAAAAAGCATTTTCTTTCCACCAAGTAAAGTATTCATTGTCGCCTTGGAATGTCCCCCTCTTCAGAGTAATATTACTGTATTTGGTTAAGCCCGGTTGTTTAGTTTTATGATAAACAGGGCTAGCGCCATGACGATACTCAATGGGTTCTGTTTCCACGTCAAGACCCGAAACTTCAGTAAAACCTAATAATGTACCACCCCATTCAACTTGAAAATGAAACTTGGGTAGTGGGTAATCTCCTTGTGCCATAATTTTTTAATTTAATTAATTTGATGATTTTATGTTCTATTTTCACTCCAAATACCCAGACACGAGAATTTAAAATCTTGTGGCTGAGCTAGATATTTCATACAATAATCTACTAGGACTCTTGCATCTTATGCGAGAATTTAAGTATAATGAACTCGGCCGGACGAACCACTGCCATTCCTATTTCTACATTCATACGTCCTTCCAAAATGTCAAGTGCTGTCATTGTCACGCCAAGGCCAACTCTCACATAAAAGGCATCTTCAGGCACGGCACCGGCTAATGCACCTGCACGCCACTGAAGTGTAAGAAAATTCTCAATCATTGAACGCACCTTGACCCACGTGTTTGCGTCATTGGGTTCGAATACAAAACGCTCGGTACCTTTTTTAACAGATTCTTCCGCAAAGTTGAAAAATCGTCGAACTGGAACATATCGCCATTCATTACTGTTTCCATCTAATGTTCTGGCTCCCCATATAAGTGTACCCTTACCCGTAAACGTCCGAATGGCATTGATAGATTTGCCTGAAGTATCTACATTTAAGCCTTCCTGCTCGTCGTGAGTTACTTTACGTGACGGACGAATAACCTGGCGTAAAGCCAAATTAGCCGGTGCTTTCCAAACACCGCGGTTGCTGTCGGTATAAGCATATGCGCCAGCTACCAACGGACTTGGAGGTAATTGCATTTCAATATTATCAATGGCAGCTTTTGCCAAATTATATTGAATCATATTAGCCGGATTCAATGCCCCGAGGGTAGTATTTGCCGGTGCCCCTCCATCTGTAATTATTGCTACTACAACAGTTGCTTCATCATAAGCGTAGTTTAAAGTGGTTTTTACATTTGGATAATAGGCAGCTCCATATTTCAAATTCTCCAGTGGAAGATTCTCATTTCGAAATGCCGCAGCAGTGTCAAATACAGTTTCATTGAGATCATCCGGTACATCAATAATGGCAAACCTGTCTTGCAATTTAGCTGCCTGATCAAGCGCAGTTGACATAACACTTGCCACGGCTGTTACGCCCAATGAGGCAAGTTCCGGTACCACAAAAAGGGTAACTTCATCTTCCTTGTTAAGCGTATTAATACCATCAGTAAGATCAGCATCAGATATAACACCAGCGGCAGCGGCAGTAAGGCCAACGGATACTATATATGCCGGTCCTCCGCCGTTGGCGAAGTACGCTTGTAACGCATAATACATAATGTGGGGTGAAGCATTTGCAATGTTTCCCGTAACATTCCTTCCCAGTACCTTAGCATTCCCATCCGTTGTTTCCTCAATGGAAATAGTAATGCTGTCACCTTCAGGTTCAGGGCCACCAAAATAGGTTTCATAGTCTAATAACGAGGTAATACGTGTAGGCGCAAGGTTTAAGTCTTCTTCACCTTTTGTTGCCATTTGGGTATATCCCACAAACGCAGGAATAGCGGTTTCCACGGCGGCGATGGACGGAGGAAACTTACTTATTTCCTGGATGTAAACGCCTGGAGTTTTGTACGTTGTTGCCATAACTTTTTAATTTTAATGTTACATGAATATTTCAGAATAGTATTTATTGTTTGTATTTGTCGGAACAATCATTCTTGCATCAGGATTGGGTAACTCTTTATCACCTAACTTTACTGATACAAAACCGTTCTCAGTTAAAGGTTTTGGTTCTATTGTAATCAGTATTTTTGAGTTGTCATCATTTTCTTTTATCAAATCATTCCCGATGTTTTCCTGATCTTTATTAAAAATGTAACGCCAAACTGTTTTTCTGTTTTCAATAATCAGGTTATATGCAATCGCATTTTTACGAATATTCCCATTTACAAGAGTAACATTCAATGCCGGGCTGTCACCTTTCATAAAAATCCTTATCAAACCAAACAATTTATCCTTTTCGGGATTCGTCAATGCTAAGCGTTCCATCTTTTCATTTCCCGCTGAAAGGTTGTATTTATCACCAATCGGTGTATTACTCCCGCTACTTTTTTGTATCAGGGGGAAATCTTCCGGTTCTCCCTCTGGTTTTTTATTTGAGAAATATTTAATATTTGAAAATCGATCTAGTTCAAGGTCAGTATAATTAAAAAAATCGATATCACTGAGTTGGATTAAAAATGTTAAACTCAGATCATCATTCAAAGAAATAAATGGTGCATTATCCTGGTTTTCATCTAATTTGGACCAGATCGTAAAACCATTATTTGTTGGTTTAAATATAAGATTATGCCCCATTAAAACTTTTTGAGTGTAATTTGCAGGCTTCACTGAAAAAAAGGAATTGAAATTATATAAGCGCAACTGACGAGCCTTTTCATCGGGATCCAAAGAATTAAACTCAGTCAATCCTTTATCCAGAAAATAAAAGTGGAAAAAATCAACCTTAAAAAGCGGAATATATTTTATTGAAAATGACATTATCTGATGTGTTTTAATTCTCCTTCAACTTGAGTAATAACTTTTGAAGAACCAAGTAATTTGTCCTCTTCAATTTTAATTAGTTGAATCCTGTAGATAACTGCTGGTAACTGCTTGCCACCAAGTGTTCCCCAAACATAATTCAGTTCTTCAAAACTCAAACTATACAAGTCAAGTATAAATTTGAATGAGTCTATATTTTCGAACGAAACATTTGTACGGTTATAAGCAGTATTGCCAGATTTAAATACTTTTTTACCCTGAAAAAATTGAATTACTTTTGAAATACTGCGTAGTGAATTATCATAATCATCATAATTAGAACTGATTAGAATATACAGATTTAAATTAACGGGGGGATTCTTATATTCAGTTCGGTCGTTAACAATCATGTGAGACATTGAATTTTTTAAAGTTGATTCTTCTTCAATTTTCAATAAAGTTATCACTACTTTCTTGTCTATTTTTGTAGAATTACCCTGGCTACCAGGATCCCATAGGGCAATGTTATCCAGAACAACGTTTTTACCAAAACCGGCATCATTCAGATACTCCTCTAATTGTTCTTTTAATATTTGTAAAGTTTCGTAAATCACTAACTTATTATTACTTGATTAATTCTCATCGTTTTAAATTTGTCAAATATTTTACCTTTTCTATGACTGCTTCGCCCCCTCAGTTACAATTGCTTGTCTTAAGATTATCAATAATGTTTCAAACTTTGAATAGATATAAAGACTCTTTATTCTTCTATGCTTTCCTATTTATTAAACTTTACAATTCTAACTTTTATACCTTTTTTGTTGTTCGTCCTTACTGAGTGCGCTCATCAGCCCTCTTTTGATTTAATCTGACTTAATGGTAACAGCAAACAAGTTACAACATTAAAATATACAAGTCAATACTTTGTAAAGATTTTAAAGAATTTTAATGGTCGATAGCAACCAAAATAAATCAGGATATCATTAAATAAACATCCGAATAAAATAAAAGATAAGTAAGAATTAAAATTTTCTTTTTAAGATTTTTTTATTGTAAAAAGCAGGTTCTCAATCTCTTTCACAAGTTTTGAACTTGACCCGGAAAAGTGGTTGAACATGATTGAAAAGGCTATTTCTTTGCCCGAATTAGTTTTTATAAATCCTGCATAGCAACGAACACGGGTCATTGATCCACTTTTTGCTTTCAATGTATTTCCGGGGAAAAGTTCGGTGCTAAAACCTGAAAGTGTTCCATTACCTGCATTTGGAAGTGAATTGATAAAAGCACCTTTATTTTCACTTTCTTGCGCCATGAAAATGAGGATTGAAGCAATTTGATTGGGGGAAATGGCGTTAAAATGCGATAAACCACTGCCATCCTCCATAAAAAAATCATCTGTCAAAATCTCTTTTGTTTTATAAAATTCTGTTATCAACTCAATTCCCTTTTCCCTGTTTCCAATTCCTGTTTTCTCCGCGGCAATTTGTTTTACCAAATGTTCGGCAAACAGGTTTACACTTTCGTGGTTCAATACTTTTATGATTTCCGCCAATGCTGGCGATTCATGTATATAAATGGTTTGAAACTTCGATTTATCAATTTTTTGGAATTTGATTTCGCCTGAAATAAAAATCCCTTCTTTTGCCAATTGGGTTATCAATTCGTAGGCAAGAATTTCTTCCGGCTGATGAACTGCCGCTTTAATTGTAAAAGCATTTCTGCCTTTTGGAATTGTGCCCCGGATTACCCGGGTATTATCAAACGGACTACCAAAAACATAAGCTCTGTCGCTATTTATGTCCGACGAAACAATTTCATTTGTAATTTCCGATCCTTCAATTTTAGGGTAAGTCGAAATAATGCTTGTTAACTCCCCCGCTCTTTCCGGCGATTTGAATGTAATCCGGAACAAATTATCATAACAGGTAAATGCGTTTGCTCCAACTCCATAGTAATTTCCAATATCGCCCCAAATCCAGGTTGGAGGTACTTTTTCAGAATCGTAAATTGAGGCATCCAAAACAATATTGCCATTGATTTTACGGATTCCGGCAGCTTTGATTTTTTGTACCCAATTGTTTATAAAGTTGTAACTCGAATCATTAATTCTGAAATATTCAGACCCCAGAGTAGGATCACCACCCCCAACAAAACCCAAATCGCCATTTAATTCATTATTTTCCATCAATTCACCAACATAACCAATTTGTGTTTTAAAACGGTAATCGGCCCCCAGCATTTCAAGTGCAGCCGCCGAAGTAACAATTTTTAATGTTGATGCTGGTATCATTAATTTATTGGCGTTATATCCAAAAACTGACAATCCTGATTCAACATCTAACACCTGAATTCCAACCGATGCATTTTTATAATCGGGTTGACTGAGGATTTTTTGAAACTCAGATTCGATATTCGTCTGGAAGAAACCAATTACGGAAATTCCGCCAAATAAAATCGTTATTAAAAACCGTATAATCATTTTTACTATTTTTGAAAAAATAAAAATAACATTATTTGAAGTACAAAGTATCGAGTACAAAGTCAAAGTACAAAATACCAAATACAAGTAACAAGAATCAAGTATCGAGTATCGAGTATCGAAATTATAAAAAATGCTAAAAACTATACTAATTGTAGGATCAGGTGGATTTATTGGCAGTGTGATGCGTTACCTGATCCAGTTCTATGTTGAAAAAGGAATGACAAGCACTTTTCCTTTTGGGACTTTAATTGCCAATATTGCAGGTAGTTTTATCATCGGAATGGTGTTTGCCCTTGCTGAAAAGGGAAATTTACTGAGCTCAGAATGGAGAATTTTCCTGACAGTTGGGGTTTGTGGTGGTTTTACAACATTTTCAGCATTTGCATATAATAACTTTACAATGATAAAGGAAAACTCCATGGGGCAATTATTATTTAATGTTGGGGGAAATTTATTTTTGGGCATACTTGCAGTGTATCTTGGTGTAGTTGTTATCCGTATGATCTTTTAAAATCGTTCATTATGAAAAATTCAGAAAAAACAGGAATTTTAAAGGTTTACATGGGTGAAAATGACAAAGTTAATGGCCGTCCAATGTTCGAAGAAATTGTTTTTGAAGCCAGGAAAGCCGGTATTGCCGGAGCAACCGTAACAAAGGGAATCATGTCGTATGGCGCCAGCCACTCGATTCATACCATGAAAATATTTGCGCTTTCCGACAAACTTCCGATTATTGTTGAAATTGTTGACAACATTGAAAAATTGGATGAATTCGCCAAAACCTTAAACGAATTAATGGATTTAAGCAAAAAAGGAGGTCTGGTAACTTTTCAGGAATTAGCAGTTGTTCGTTATACTTCAGGCGAAAAATATCGAAATCAGACAGATTAGTCGGGTTTTATTTAATCATTTTTAAGTTAAACCAATATGAAATAATGGAAACCTTTCGGTTAGCCATCCGTTTGAAAAGGAACAATTTACTATCTTTGAGCCGCTTTGGCAAATTGGCAATAAAACGCTGATTTTCTGATTAAAACAACATAAGTTAAACAATAAAAACTACTCACAATGTTTATTAGCGAAGTAAAAGCAAGAGAGATTTTAGATTCTCGTGGTAACCCAACTTTGGAAGTTGAAGTATTATTGGAAAGTGGTGCATTTGGCCGTGCAGCTGTTCCTTCAGGAGCATCGACAGGTGAAAATGAAGCACTTGAATTACGTGATGGCGACAAAAGCCGCTACCTTGGAAAAGGTTGCTTAAAAGCTGTTGCAAACGTAAACGAAATAATTGCCAAAGAAGTTATTGGCATGGATGCAACCGATCAGGTTGCCTTAGACAGTAAGTTATTGGAAATGGACGGAACTAAAACCAAATCGAATTTGGGTGCCAACGCTATGCTGGGAGTTTCATTAGCCGTTGCAAAAGCAGCTGCCGATTATTGCCAACTTCCGCTGTACCGTTACATTGGTGGCGCCAATGCTAAAACATTACCGGTTCCAATGATGAACATTATCAATGGTGGTTCTCACTCTGATGCCACAATTGCATTCCAGGAGTTTATGATTCGTCCAATTGGTGCTCCTTCATTCCGCGAAGGTTTGCGCATGGGTGCTGAAGTTTTTCATGCATTGGCAAAAGTACTAAAAGGAAAGGGCTTATCTACTGCAGTTGGCGACGAAGGTGGTTTCGCTCCAATGTTGGGTGGTACAGAAGAAGCGATTGAATCGATACTTACTGCTATTAAAAATGCCGGCTACAAACCAGGTCGTGCAGAAGACGGTGGTGATGTTTCTATCGCGATGGACTGTGCTGCATCTGAATTCTACAAAAACGGAGTTTACGACTATAGCATTTTCGAACCAAACGGCGCAAAACGCAACTCAGATGAACAAGCTGCTTATTTAGCTGAATTGATTTCAAAATACCCTATCGATTCCATCGAAGACGGCATGGACGAAGGTGATTGGGACGGTTGGGTAAAACTTAACGCCGCAATTGGAGACAAATGTCAGATTGTAGGTGATGACCTGTTTGTAACTAATGTTGAATACCTTAAAAAAGGTATCGAGTTGAACGCAGCCAATTCAATCCTTATTAAAGTGAATCAGATTGGTACATTAACTGAAACTTTGGATGCAATTGAAATGGCTCACCGTGCAGGATATACTTCAGTAACTTCTCACCGCTCGGGTGAAACTGAAGATTCAACTATTGC
>JBBQPP010000110.1:0-9500 GCA_038217255.1 Bacteroidales bacterium
TTGGAATGCCACGGCGCGTGTTTACCTATCCCGATTTACCGTACCTCGGTTCGCTGAACATGTTTTCCACAATAAGTGCTGTGGTTTTCGGAGCTTCGTTTTTTGTATTTCTCTGGAACATTATTTACAGTTTACGTCATGGCGAAAAAGCGGGAAATAATCCCTGGAAAGCCTGGACTTTGGAATGGTACACCTCTTCGCCACCACCACTCAAAAATTTTGATACTGTCCCACAAGTTCGGAGCACACGCCCATTGTGGGATTTGGAACACCCTGAAGATCCCGACTGGAAAAGAAATCAAAAAGAAAAGGAGAAATAATATGAGTAAGAATAAATTAATGATGTTAATTTTTGTGGCGTCGGAATCGTTTTTCTTTATCGCCCTGATTATTTCATACCTCTTTTATAGCCGCGAAGGCGGAACATTATCGGAAACGGCACAGTACCTCGATGTGCAAAAAACGTCGGTATTTACCTTCTTTTTGCTTTCGAGCAGCGTAACTATTGAAATGGCTGATAAAAAGCTACTAAAAGGAAAGCGAAAAGCGATGTTGATTTGGCTGGCTGTTTCCATTGTTTTCGGATTGATTTTTCTGGTAGGTCAGGGAATGGAATATATCACATTAATTAGTGAAAAAGTTACCATCAGCAAAAATGTGTTTGGTTCCGCCTTTTTTACGCTCACGGGATTTCATGGTTTTCATGTGTTTATCGGGATAGTGGCATTATCGATTTTAGCGGGTTTAATTGCTTCAAAAAAATACGAGGCAGTTGAATACGATGCATTTAATACAACCACGGTTTACTGGCACTTTGTTGATGCAGTGTGGGTAGCCGTGTTTCTCACCGTATATATAGGATCATTGTTATGAGTACAAATGAACTTTTATTGCAATACTGGCAACTAAACTGGACAGCTATAATTATCGCACTAGCGTTGATTATTTTTCATCACCGCACAAACCGGCACGCTTCTCCATTGAGCCGTGTTGCTTTTTTTTCCGGAGTAGTGCTGTTTTTGCTCGTCACTGTTTCGCCACTGGCATTTTTGGGACACAGTTATTTGTTTAGCGCGCACATGATTGAACACATTGTAATTTTGCTGATTGTGCCGCCATTGCTGCTTTCAGGTATCAACCCAAAGTTGTTGGAAAAGCTGCACAAATCAAAGTTTCGTAAAATCGGCGATGTTTTGTTTTCCACGCTGGTAGCCTGGGTTTTGGGAATTGGAGCTATGTATATCTGGCATATTCCTGCATTGTTCGAGGCGATGAAAAAATCAATGTCACTGCATATTGTTCACATTTTATCGCTGTTGATTTTGGGAATCATTTTTATCTGGCCGGTTTATACGCCCATTCCATGGAAAAAACTTTCGCCGCTGCAAAGTGCTCTTTACCTGTTTGTCGCTTGTGTAGGATGTACCATTTTAGGGATTCTTATCACATTCGGACCCACTTCGTTGTATATTCCTTATTTTACCGGAGGCAGTGCAGCTATCTGGAGTTTAATCCGTGACAACTGGGGTATTACAGCTTCTATAGATCAGCAGGCAGCCGGACTGATAATGTGGGTGCCGGCATGTTTAATTTACATTACCAATATAATGGTGATGCTGGCTGGTTATTACAGAAATCAATACAATGATGACAGTGACGAAACAATGAAGTTTTCATAATAAAAAAGGATTGAAATGGAAAATAAAGATAAAGAAAAGTACAAAGATTACCCTCTTCAAAAAGCAGATCCTCAGGAGATACCCCCACCAACTATTTGGCCAATCGGACTGGCATTTGGCATCCTTTTTATCTTTTGGGGATTTATTGCTTCACTGGGATTAACTTTTGCAGGTATCATAATTACCATTGTTTCACTGGCTGGTTGGATAGCCGATTTAAAACCATAAAAGTATATGGAACAGAATGATTTTAACAGACGAACTTTTATCATGAGGATACTGTGGGCATTTGGTGCGTTGCTGGGTCTATTGGTAATGATTCCTGTGGTGGGAGCACTGTTTGTACCGTTGCTTCAGAAAACTCCACAGGCCTGGCGTACAGTAGGGAAAATCAACGACTTTGAAATAGGAAAAACTGTATTGGTAAAATATAAAAATGCATTGCCCAAGTCGTGGTCAGGGCTGTCATCCGACTCGGCTTCGTGGTTACAGCGAAAGTCCGAAAATGAATTTGTGGCGTTTGCCATTAACTGCACCCATTTGGGCTGTCCCGTTCGTTGGGTGGCCGATGCCGAACTTTTTCTGTGTCCCTGCCACGGAGGAGTGTACAACAAAGATGGTTCTTACGCTGCCGGACCTCCGCCGCGCGGATTGAATAAATATCCTGTACGCATTCGCAATAATCAGGTTGAAATCCAAACCAGTCCTGTGCCAATCACTAATTTAGTAGAGAAAGAATCATGAGGAAATTACGACAATTCTGGAGTTGGCTGGACGACCGGTCCGGGATATCCGACGCTTTAAATCCATTGGCCAAACATTTGGTGCCACGAAACGCAACGTGGGCTTACGTATTTGGAAGCGCCACTCTTTTTTGTTTTATGCTGCAGGTAGTAACCGGAGTAGCTTTGGCGCTTTTATACCAGCCAACAACAGCCGACGCTTACAATTCGCTGAAATACATTTCCAATGAAGTCCCATTGGGAAGCATTTTACGTGGCATTCATTATTTTGGTGCTTCGGGAATGATACTTCTGGTGGGAATCCACATGATTCGTGTGTACCTGATGGCGGCGTTTAAATACCCGCGCGAAATGAGCTGGATTTCAGGCGTAGTTCTCCTTTTGTTAACTGTCGCTATGGGATTTACCGGACAGCTACTTCGGTTCGACAGTAATGGAATATGGTCAGTAGTTGTGGGAGCCGAGCAAGCAGGACGATTGCCATTTATTGGAACCCTGGCTGGTAAATTTTTCCTTGGTGGAGACACACTCGGCGGCGCAACCTTAAGTCGCTTTTTTGCATTTCATGTATTTTTAGTTCCGGGTTTTATTTTTGCCCTGCTTGGACTGCACATTTACCTGGTATTCCGTAATGGAATCTCGGAGCCCCCAAAAGGAGGCCGGCCGGTAAAACGAAGTACTTATCGTAAATGGTACGAAAATATGCTGAAAAAAGATGGTGTTCCGTTTTGGCCAAACGCTGCCTGGAGGGACATGGCCTTCGGATTGGCTATCATTCTTATCATTCTCATTCTGGCAACCGTTGTCGGACCACCGGAAATTGGGAAACCACCGGATCCTACTGATATTGATACCAACCCGCGTCCCGACTGGTATATGCTTTGGATTTTTGCCATGTTTGCACTTATACCACGGGCGATTGAATCGTATGCCATCGTGCTTATACCGGCGATTGGAGGAATTGTGCTTATTATGCTTCCCATTTGGTTTAATACGGGAGAAAGAAGTGCCTTTAGACGTCCGTGGTCTATTGGAATTGTACTCACAGTGGTAACCATGATTGGCGTTTTCTGGCACATTGGGGTAAAAGCTCCCTGGTCGCCACGGTTTGATGCAACTCCGTTGTCGTCTGAAGTAGTCGGAAATGTGAGTATGGATGCCAAAACGGGTGCAAAGTTGTTGCACGATAAAGCATGTCTTTACTGTCATAGAATCGCAGGGAACGGTGGCATTCACGGCCCCGACCTAACCGATGTAGGAAATCGGCTGAATGCCGACCAGATAACGCTTAAAATTGTAAATGGGGGTAAAAATATGCCCGCGTTTGGCGGTACTCTTTCAAAAGATGAATTAAGCCAACTGGTAACTTTCCTCGAAACCCGAACGGGAAATAATGGAGAGAAATAATTGTAATCAGAATAACGGAGTTCTAAGTTTCAATTTTACAGTCTGTTGCACTGTTTTATCGTCTGATAAACTTCAAAATAATAGTATTCATTCCGTTTCCTTACTGTTTAATTTTGTTAAATCTTGCTAACGAATGTTAGAGCTTCTTCATGTACTTATACTCTGGAATACATCTTGTAAAATTAAAGGAAAAGAAATTAAAGCAAAGAAAGGAGTAAAGTCATGAAAAAGTTAGTTTTAATGTTTGTAATGGTTCTTTCTACTTCGATAATTTTTGCACAGAGTACAAATCAGTATTCGACTCTTACAAGAAAAGAAAAACGTAAAGCAGAATTAGAAAGACAATACCAGTTAACAAAAGATATGCTTGAAAACCAGAATTTTGTACTGGAAAGCGATTACCTTCAAAACCGGTATGGTTATAGAATCCCGGTGAGCTCAAATATCAACTTTGTAAAAGTAGAACCCAATGATGAAGCCGTTATTCAGATTGGCTCGAATTGGAGATTTGGACCCAACGGAGTAGGTGGTGTTACAGCTAAGGGAAAAATTACCTCGTGGGATGTAACGACAAACCAGAAAAACAAAACGTTTAATGTAAAAATGGGTGTTATGACACCAATTGGAATGTATGACCTGAATTTTTCTGTAATGGCAGGCGGACAGGCAACAGCACAATTAACCGGATTGCGAGGAGGCCGTTTAACCTTTGACGGTGATTTGGTGCCCGCTGATCAATCTGGTGTTTATGAAGGCTGGTCGATATAAGAATTTCGGATAAGTACACTATAGTTTTGTTGAATGTGATTTACACGGGGAGTAGCCGAAAGGTTGCTCCCCGTTATTTTTAGTTCTGTAGTGTTTCCGGAGGTTTATATATGTATCAAACCGCAAACACCTCATCATACTTTTTTATTGGACCTTCATTTTTGACTTTGACGGTAATTTTGAGGAATTATTCAATGGTTCGGTAAAAGTATGCCAGTAAAAACCGTCATGAGCAATCAATGCTTCAGCTTCCGGCGGTCCCCAGCTTCCCGATTTGTAGTTGGGAAATTTTTGCGGAGGATTGCTCGCCCAAACATCGAGAATTGGCATAATAATACTCCACGCCTCTTCTATTTGATCCGAACGCATAAAAAGGGTTGCATCCCCTAGCATTACATCGTTTAACAAGGTTTCATAAGCATCAGGTGGATCATTTTTATAGGAATCGCTGTAGTTAAAAATCATATCCACCGGTTTCAGCCTCATGTCCAAACCGGTTTTTTTGGCCTGAAATTGAATTCGAATGCCCATTTGCGGTTGAATGCTTATAACCATTAAATTGGGATTTACCAGTTCCCTTACTCCGCTTGGGAAAATTTTATGCGGAACTTCTTTGAACTGAATGCTTATATACGATGTTTTTTCCTGCAGTCGTTTTCCTGTTCGAACATAAATGGGCACTCCCTGCCACCGCCAGTTATCAATAAAAAAACGGACTGCGGCGAAGGTTTCGGTCTGCGATTCATTATCAATGTTATCTTCATCGCGATAGGCTTTTACCTCTTTGCCTTCAATCCAGCCTTTATCATATTGACCGCGCACTGCATTTACATATACTTTGTCTTCTGAGAAACGACGGATAGCATGCAATACTTCCAGTTTTTTATCGCGAATGCTGTTGGCATGCAGATCCACAGGGGGTTCCATTCCAATCAGACAAATAAGCTGAAGAATGTGGTTTTGAATCATATCGCGCACTGCACCAGCCTGTTCATAATAAGAAGCCCTGTTTTCCACGCCCACTTGTTCCGAAACATTTATTTGAATTTGTTCAATAAAATTGCGGTTCCAAAGCGGCTCGAAAAGTGCGTTGGCAAAACGGAAAGCCATAATGTTTTGCACCGTTTCCTTGCCAAGATAGTGGTCGATGCGGTAAATCTGGCATTCGCTGAAAATCCCCTGCAACACTTTATTCAAATCTCTGGCACTTTCCAGGTCGTGACCGAAAGGTTTTTCAACCACAATCCTGTGTTTCTCGCTGTTTCCTGCAATTCCGGCGTTGTTTAAATGGCCGGCAATTTCTTTTATAAAATGAGGGGAAACCGCCATATAAAAAATGCGCGATGCTTCCACATCCCACGCTTTATCCGTTTCGTTAAAAATGCTTTTAAGATTGTTATATGATTTGTCGTTGGTAATGTCGGCCTTCACATAGGTAATGCATTGTTCAAATTCTTTCCATTTTCCCTTGTCGGCTTTTCCCCTGCGCGAAAATTTATTCACCCCTTCAAAATGTCTTTTATTGTAGTCTTCCTGAGCAACATCTTTCATATCTACACTAAGTATTTTGAATTTTTCAGGAAGAAATCCGTCGATGTACAAATTGTACAAAGCCGGAATCAGTTTGCGCCAGGTAAGGTCGCCGTCGCCTCCAAAAATGGTTAATATGGTAGGTTCGAGTTCAGAAATACTTTTCATTTTAGAAAATTTAGTGTGTTGAATAATATTTATTAATATAAAGTTCTACCAGTCGGTATGGAAAACGCCTTTTTCTCCTATTCTTTGGTAGGTGTGCGAACCAAAATAATCGCGCTGAGCCTGAATCATATTTGCAGCAAGATGACCGCTTCGGAATGCATCAAAATATCCCAAAGACGACATCAATCCCGGAATTGGCAGGCCGGCTTTTGTTGCCTGAATAATTACATCGCGCACTATTTCCTGCTTTTCATTCACCACGGCTGAAAGCTTCGTATCAAATAACAGATTGGATAATTGGGGGACACTTTCGTAAGCTTTCATAAAATCGTCGAGCATGGCCGAGCGGATAATGCAACCGCCTCTCCATATACGTGCTACATCGGTCAATTTAAGTCCGAATGTTTTTTCTTCGGAAACAATGCGTAAGAGTTCGAACCCCTGCGCATATGTAATCAGCATTCCAAAAAACAGTGCATTTTCCATTTTTTCAATAAACGTTGCTTTGTCTTCTTCAATTCGGGCAACAGGGCCTATAAGCAAGGGATCTGCTTTTAATCGCTCGGTTTTGAAAGCGGAAAGGTGCCGCATGGATACAGCAGTGTCGATGGTTGGCACCGGAGACTGGAAATCCATGGCAAGTTGCGATGTCCATTTTCCTGTTCCTTTTTGTTTGGCACTGTCAAGAATATGATCGATAAGATAACCACCTTCCTGCTTGTCTTCTTTCTCCAATATATCTGCTGTGATTTCTACCAGATAAGAGGACAAAGAACCATTGTTCCATTTTTTGAAAATGGTACTCATTTCCGAATTTTCCATGGACAGGCCATTTTTCATCACATCGTAAATTTCAGAAATCAACTGCATGATTCCGTATTCAATGCCATTGTGTACCATTTTTACGAAATGACCGGCGGATCCTTTTCCCAGCCATGTTACACAGGCATCGCCTTTTACTTTGGCAGCCGCATCGGTAAAAATATCGCGCACCAGGTTGTACGATTCCTCGTTACCTCCCGGCATCATACTTGGCCCGTGCCGTGCACCTTCAGCACCACCGGAAATTCCTACTCCCAGGTATCTGAATCCTTTGTAAACAATTTCTTTTTCCCGGCGTTCAGTGTCATTCGGATGCGAATTCCCGCCATCGATAACCAAATCACCTTTTTCGAGCAAGGGAAGCAAATCGTCCAGTGCATTGTCAACCACGTCTGCCGGAACGAGCAGCATTACTTTTCGTGGTTTGGCAAGCCCCGAAATAAAATCTTTTAAGGCATTAACGCCTTTTACTTTAAATTCTTTGGCCTCTTTATTCAAGGCACTCACTTTTTCTTTTTCTAAATCGTAGCCAAGCGCAGAGTGGCCGTTTTCTGCAATGTTCAGAATAAAATTTCTTCCCATTACACCCAGTCCCATTAAACCAAAATCATATTTTTCCATAGCTGTGTTAAAATTTTATATTAAACTTTTTTAGGTTTTCACCGAGTTCTTTCACTTTTGGAAGATGTATACATTTTATCCCCTCCCTACTCGCTGCTTCAATATTTTCTTTCCTGTCGTCGATGAACAGGCACTCGTCCGGATCAAGCTGGGTAACGTGAATTACCGTTTTGAAGATCCGCGGTTCGGGTTTTCTCATGTGCAAATAACATGAACTGAAAAAATTATTGAAATACCGGGCAAGGCCGAATTTCTCAATTCTAAACTCATTCAGTACAAAAGATTCATTGTTGATGGTTGCCAGCCGGTAACCTCCGTTTTGCTTTAATTTTTCCAGAATTTCGATGGTGGACGCAAAGCTTTTACTCTGGTCCTTCATAAAACCGATGATATCCTGTTTTGAAATATTCACTTTTTGCCCAAGCGAAAAATAAACGGAGTCAATATATTGCCCGAGCGTTATCTCTCCACGTTCAAAATCTTCAAAAATGGTTGCATGAACCGACTCTGTTTGTTCAAAATTCAGGTTGAATTCCTGCGCCATTTTTTCCCTCGAAGTTTCATCCCAACCATTGGTAAGGCATACGCCACCTACATCAAAAAAAATGGCTTTTATATTATTGTCTGTTGTCATCTTGTATATTTTCATTCAAAATACCTGAATTTGAATCAGGTAGTAATTATCTTTGCAAAGGGATTATTTCGCCTCCTCGTAAATGGATTTTAGTAACTGATCAAAAGGTTCAACGAATTTTTCGATTCCTTCTTCCACCAATTGATCTGTAACGTCTTTCAGGCTGACACCCACTTTTTTAAGTTCATCAAAAACACGGATTGCATCATCCACATTTTTTTTCACAGTATTAGGAAATAATTTGCCATGATCTTTAAATGCTTCAATGGTTTCCCCGGGCATGGTGTTTACCGTGTGTGGACCAATGAGTGGCTCCACATAGCGGGTATCGCGATAAGCATCGGTTTTGTTACTTGTGCTTGCCCAAAGCGGACGCTGCTCCTTTGCTCCTTTGGCGGCCAGTTTCTTCCATCGGTCACCGCTAAATTTTTTTTCAAAACTTTGATAAGCAATTTTGGCACTTGAAATGGCCGTATCACCGAGCAGATTTCCTGCTATTATTTTTTTATCGCCATGTAATTTGGGAATGATATCATCGTGCAGAATTTTATCGGTAAGTACATCAATTCGGCTTAGGAAGAAACTGGCTACCGATGCAATTTTATCAATGGGTTTGCCGTGTTCCACCCGGCGCTCAAGCGCTTTCAAATAGGCCTCAGCAACTGCTTCATAACTTTCAATGGAAAAAAGCAGGGTGATATTAATGTTAATTCCTTCGAATAACATTTCTTCAATGGCCGGAATTCCTTCTTTAGTACCTGGTATTTTAATCAGGCAATTGGGGCGGGCTACTTCCTTATACAGTCGCCGGGCTTCATCCTTGGTTTTTTCTGTTTCCCTTGCCAGATACGGAGAAACTTCGAGGCTTACAAAACCATCTTCGCCTTCAGAATCATCGAAAACCGGGCGCAACATATCGCAGGCTTTTTGAATATCCTGGATAGCCAGTGCTTCGTAAATTTCTTCCGGTTTCTTTCCTTTGCCTGACAGCGCTTTTATTTGTTCATCATATAAATGGCCGCTGGAAATGGCTTTCTTAAAAATACTCGGGTTAGAGGTAATTCCCCGTAATCCCTCATTTTTGATTCTGTTTTCCAGTTCTCCATTTGTAATTATTTCTCTCGATAA
>JBBQPP010000111.1:0-9444 GCA_038217255.1 Bacteroidales bacterium
ATGCGAAAGGATTTATTTTTCATATCTTCTGCCGTGAACAAAACGGGTGCTTTGGTATCCCAATAAGCTGATGCCAGCAATAAATCAGTTGACTCAGCAAATGGGATAAATGAATTTTCATATTCTTCAGGATGCGTAAAGAAATGGAATAAATCAAATTCATAACCATTTTTTCTATACACATAGTTACCGGGCAGCAATTGCACAAAAACCGGAGAAGTTGGTTTGTTTAGTTCAAGAAATTCATCGGGTGAAAGCCGCACAATATTCAGATGACCAAGGATTTCGAGTACACCATTGGCCACCCTGCCATTTCCGGTTACGGCAATTTTAATGGGTGGCAAGTCAATCGAATCCAATTGTTCAAACATTTCAGCCAAATCCTCACATTCATGGGCTGGTTTTAAATCGAACAATTGGTTTCTCAAACCATAAGCTCTGATTCCACTGTATGCGCCAACCAATCCGGCAAATCGGCCAAAACCAATTATTCTGATTCCTTCTTTATTAGTTAGAACTTCATAATCAATTAACTGTATATTTTTCATCAGCATTGTTTGCAATAACTTTCGATTGTAAGGTTGTTTTTTAATGACATGCGAAAAATTCATATACTTTTTCCCTTCAATAAAATCTTCGGCTCTGACTTCTTTTACGCCAAGTAAAACATCGCAGTCACTTAAATCTTCCTTAACCTGAATTCCCAACGATTCATATTCCGCATCTTTATAACAGCGCACTTTGCTGGGTTGAATGACAACTTTTATATCTGGATATTTTTCCAGAACCTCCACGCATTGTTTAGGTGTTAATGGTACACGTTTGTCGATAGGCATTTTGTTTTCACGTAGGACTCCGATTTTCATAATGATCTGTGATTTTTGTTTTTGCTAAAATAGCTTTTACTCCTCAAAATATAGTTGAAATATAGCTTTATTTCTGAAGGTCATTTTCGATTGATTGATATAAATAGCAAACTGTACCAAACAAATGCAAATTTAAAAATACCTCATTTTGAGTTTGATACGGGTTTCAGTCTTTCAATGAAAATATTTTAACTTATTCTTTACTAATTTTTTGCAATATTTGCAGGTAGTTAATGCTAAATTATGAAAAATCGAAATTGGGTTTTGTGGTTGGGCGTTTTTGTTTTTTTTGCTGTTTCATGCACTAAAAAACAAAATTCGCAAAATATGGAAAACGAATATGTGGGATCGGGCAGTTGCATAGAATGTCACCAAAAATTTTATGACCTTTGGTCTCCTTCGCATCACGGAAAAGCTATGCAGCCTGTTAATGCTGAATTTGTTAAAACTGAAAATTTACCCGAAAGTGAAGATTTTTCTCTTGAAGGTAAAACCTATAAAATTACAATTGGCGATTCAACCATTACCATGATTGAAAAGGATGGTGGGAATAGTAAAAACTATGATGTAGTTTGGGTTTTGGGAGGGAAAAATGTTTACTATTTTCTCACACCACTTGAGAAAGGGAAACTACAAACTATTCCATTAGCTTACAATCTGAACGATAAAGCCTGGTACAACAATCCGCAATCCGCCCTTCGGCATTTTCCGGAAGGAATGGCAGACCAGGCACTTCCGTGGAGGGACAGGATGTATAATTTTAATTCATCATGCTACAGTTGCCATGTTAGTCAGTTGGAAACCAATTTCGATTTGACAACCGATTCTTACAATTCAACCTGGAATGAACCGGGCATCAATTGCGAAACCTGCCACGGACCAAGTGGGAATCATGTGCGCATTTTTAAGAATGCCAAAGAAGGGGTGGAGCAGAAGGAACTCGGTTTGATTTCGACCAAAGTTTTTACACCTGAACAACATAACTGGTCATGTGCACCCTGCCATGCGAAAATGCATCCAATAACAGCGAGTTATATGCCCGGAGACAAGTTTTTCGACAATTACGATTTGACAGTACTTGACAATGCTGATTTTTATCCCGATGGCCGCGATCTGGGTGAAAATTACACCTACACCAGCTGGATGATGAACGTGTGTAATGATAATGGTGAGTTTCATTGCGTTATGTGCCATACTTCCAGCGGAAGAAACAGGTTTAAGGACAACCCAAACGATGCATGTATAAAATGTCATGCCGAAAGGGTTGCCGATGTGGTTGCTCATTCTGGTCACAAAGCAGGAAGTACCGGTGCTGTTTGTATCAATTGCCATATGCCCAAAACCGTTTTTGGGAATATGAACCGCAGCGATCATTCATTTAGGCCACCAATGCCGGAGGCTACAATTCGTTTTGATTCGCCAAACGCTTGTAACATGTGCCATACCGATAAATCGGCAGAATGGGCAAACAATATTGTGAAGAAACGGAAAAATGGCAACTACCAGGAAGAAACAATGAGATGGGCAGAATTGTTACGAAGTGCGCGTTTAAACGATTGGTCGAACTTGGATAAAATACTTGAGCACATTGCAAAAGAAGATTTGAACGAAGTTGTTACTGCATCTTTTATTCGAACATTAAACAATTGCAATAAAGATCAAAAATGGCCAACATTGATTAATGCGTTAAAAAGCAGATCGACAATTGTGCGGGCATCGGCAGCGGTGGGATTAAATGGCAATGTCAGTTCGGAAGCTAAGACTGCTCTGATTCAGGCATGTACCGATGAAATTCGTCTTGTACGGATTTCGGCAGCCAGTTCGTTGGCACTTTTCCCTAAAGAACAGTTTACATCTGTTGAAAGTGAATTGGTAGCAAAAGCAACTCAGGAATATATGACATCCGTGGTTTCACGCCCCGACGACTGGAGTTCACATTACAACCTTGGCATATTTTATCAAAATCAGGGCGATGCCAACAAGGCGCTTGAGTCTTATGAGACTGCTGCCCGTTTATATCCTGAGTCATTGATGCCGTTGATTAATAGTAGCGTACTTTATTCTTATATTGGAAATACGGCAAAAGCAGAAGAAAACTTAAAAAAGGTGCTCGTTATTGAGCCTGAAAACGAAGCTGCAAATCTGAATCTTGGTTTATTGCTTGCTGAACAGGGCAAAATTGCTGAGGCGGAACAGGCTTTAAGAACAGCATTGCGGGTTAATCCAAAACAAGCAGTTGCTGCTTATAATTTGAGCGTAATTACTGCTTCACGCAATACAATAGAAGCAGTTGAATTTGCAAAAATTGCTGCTGATAACCAGCCTGATGAGCCCAAATATGCCTACACTTTGGCATTTTATCAAATTCAAAACAATCAAAAAGCTGATGCAATTAAAACGTTAAACGGACTTTTAAAAATGCATCCACAATACTTGACTGCTGTTAGTTTTTTGGCCGATATTTATATGAAAGATGGAAAAACCCGGGAAGCAGTGAAAGTTTATCAGCAGGCTTTGAAAGCTGAAGGGATTTCAGAACAGGACAAAGCTGGAATTCAGCAGGCAATTGTGTCGTTACAACGTGGTGTTTAAATAACTTTATTGAGTAAAAATGCTTATAGTAATATCTCCCGCCAAATCGCTCGATTTTAAAACTCCACCAGTAATTCCTGATTTTACGGTTCCTGAATTTTTAAATGAATCTGAAAAATTGGTCGGACGTTTGAAAACATACAGTCCTAAAAAACTTTCAGTTTTAATGGGGATTTCTTCGGATTTAGGTGAATTGAACTTCAAACGTTTTCAGGAATGGCATCTGCCATTTACACCTGAAAATTCTAAGCAGGCAATTTTGGCTTTCAGTGGCGATGTTTATCAGGGTTTAAAAGCTACAACACTTTCGAAAGAAAATTTGGAACTTGCACAAAGCAAATTACGCATTCTTTCTGGTTTATATGGAGTTTTGAAACCGCTCGATTTGATGCAGCCCTATCGTTTGGAAATGGGTACAAAACTGAAATATTACAAGTCAAAAGATTTATATTCATTTTGGAACCCGTTGATTACAAAAAAAATAAATGAAGCCGTTTCTGAATCAGGAAATAAAGTTTTAATCAACCTTGCATCGAACGAATATTTTAAAAGCATCGATAAGAAAAAACTAAAAGCTGAAATTGTAACACCAGATTTTAAGGAGTTTAAAAACGGAAAGTACTCAATGATTTCATTTTTCGCCAAACGTGCCCGAGGATTAATGACTCGTTTTATCCTTGAAAACAATATTTCTGATCCGTCTGATATGTTGGCTTTTGAATCAGAAGGATACACATTTAATTCTCGTTTATCAAAGCCAGAAAATCCGGTTTTTACAAGGGAACAATAATTTAGCTTCAGAGAAATATCCAATAAAGAACTTCCAATAACCAATTCCCAGCAAGGAATCATGAATTTATTCCTCCATTGAAAATTGGTCATTGATTATTCCCTGCCTGTCCGGTCAGGCGGGGAGATTGGATATTTCTAAGTTTTAGAAAGGCAAATCACCTGCATCATCATCCGGTTCCGGCGGAACATCGGTCATGCTGTATTCTGGTGGTCCATCGGGGCTTTGATTTGCAGATACTTTATCGATTTTCCATGCATTGATATTGTGGAACCATTTGCCATTATATTCACGTGATTCTAAATTGAATGCAACTTCAACTTCTTCTCCGGCTGATAATCCATTGATCAATGAAGTTTTATCTCCAAACAAAGTGAAGCAAACTTTTCTTGGAAACTGCTCTTCGGTTTCGATTACAAACTCTTGTTTACTCCATTCTTTTCCGGCCTTACTAACACCAGTTTCTGGTTTTAAAATTTGGTTAATCCGGCCTTTTACACTTAATGCCATAGTATGATTTTTTTTGATTTAAAGATTTATATTTTACTGGTTAAAAATAAAAAAGAAACCCTTTGCAAAAAAATCTGCAAAGGGTTTTTATGATAATCTTATTAACGATTATTTTGTTGCTTCAGGCTTCACAATTTCGAGTAATTCAACTTCGAAAATAAGCGCAGCATTTGGTCCAATATCACCACCAGCTCCACGTTCTCCATAACCAATTGATGATGGGATATAGATTTTCCACTTTGAACCAACCGGCATTAATTCCAATGCTTCTGTCCAACCCGGAATAACCTGGCTAACACCAAACACAACAGGCTCACCGCGGTCAACTGAACTGTCGAATACCTTTCCATCTATTAAAGTTCCGTGATAATTTACACGAACCTGATCTTCTGCTGTTGGTTTTGGACCGGTTCCTTCAGTTATAATTTCGTATTGCAAACCACTTTCGGTAGTTGTTATGCCTTCACGTGCTTTGTTTTTTTCAAGGAAAGCATTTCCTTCTTCAAGGTTTTTTTGTGCTTGTCTTTCACCGGCGCCTTCAAAAAATTTGCGGACCAATTCGTTAGCTTCTTCAGGAGTCATAGCTGCTTCTTCACCAATCGAAGATGCACGGAAAGCTGCTGCCATTGCTTCTCTGTTAATATCGCCGCCACCAGGTGCCGATTCAAGTTGTTTTTGGTTGTTTGAACCAACCAATACACCAATAGCATAACTTACTGAATCGATATTTGATTCAAGTTTAACTGTTTTAATTCCTTGCTGGCACGATGCGCTTAGCGCTAAAACGATTACCAGCCCATAAATGATACTGTTTTTCACGTTGTCAAAATATTTAAATAATTTCTAATAATTCCACATCGAAAATTAATGTTGAGTTTGGTCCAATTGCACCACCAGCACCGTTACTGCCGTAAGCTAATTCTGAGGGTATAAATAATCTCCATTTTGAACCGGTTGACATTAATTGGAGCGCTTCAACCCAACCTTGAATTACGCCGTTAACCGGAAAAACTGCAGGTTGTCCGCGTTCAACTGAACTGTCGAAAACTGTTCCGTCAATTAAAGTGCCGTGATAGTGGCATTTTACCTGATCGTTTGAAGAAGGAATTTCACCGTCGCCTTCGGCTAACACTTTGTATTGCAATCCACTCGGCAGTTCAATAACTTTTTGGTTTTTCTTGTTTTCAGCCAAAAAACTTAATCCTTCTTCAAGATTTCCGGCACCTTTGTCCTGGTTTAATTTTCCAATAAATGCTTCAAGAATTGCATTAGCTTCTTCAGGATGAATCATCGTTTTTCCACCCTTGAAAACATCTTTAAAGCCATTTAAAAATAGTTCGGGATTCACTGTTTTAATACCTGTTTGAATCAGGTTTCCGGCTATACTCATGCCAAGCGCATAACTAAAATTCTCGAGTTCGCCGTACATTTTTTCTTCGGTCATTTATACTTTTTTAATAAAGCGTGCGAATATAATGTAATTTTTTGGCAATTAAATCTTTGTATCCCTTTTTATTCCACGAAGCATTTGATTTTTTCCGGGTGGTCCCTGAAGCCTTTCCATTTCGAAACCGCTAGCCATTAATTGTCTCCTAACTTCGCCTTTTGCACTGTAGGTAACTATAACTCCCCCCGTTAAAGTTGCCATTGAAATTTTATGGAAAATCAGTGGTGTCCACATTTCGGGTTGTTTGTCGGGACCAAATGCATCGAAATAAATGATATCGAATCCATCATTTTCTTCAAAATCAAAATTCGTTAAATCAGCATTAATCTTTTTTAATTTGAAATATTCTGAAATATTAACTATCACATCCCAATTACAATCGTGTATTTTGTCGAATAGATTTTGACTTTCTTTAGATAACAGCTGTGTATAGTTGAGTTGGTCAGTAATATTCTTAGCAAGGGGGAATTTATCTATTGAGAAATATAAAGTTGGTCTTTTTTCTTTTTCGGCCATTGATGCGGTCAATAAACAATTTAACCCGGTTCCAAATCCTACCTCGAAAACTGTGGGGTTTTTAGCTTTATGTAAATTAAAACCTTTTTCGATATAAACATATTTTGATTCGGTAATAGCCCCGTTTACGGAATGGTATTGTTCATCTATTTCGGGTAAGTAAATTGTATGAGAACCATCGGAAGTGTTAATTATCTGCATAAAAAATATTAGTGTTGTTTCTGATAAAAAGTAAAAGTACTTTTGGGGCACTAAATTAGAAATATTATGTTGGTAAAATTGTTTAATGAAAACCCTAACCTACGCGAGATTCTCAAAATTGTTGAAGTTTTGCGAAAAGGGGGTTTAATAGTTTATCCAACCGACACGGTATATGGTTTAGGTTGTGATATAACAAATGCAAAGGCAGTTGAAAAAGTTGCCCGGATAAAAGGTGTAAAAGTTGAGAAAAATAACTTTTCGTTTATTTGCAGTGATTTAAGTCATATATCGGATTACACAAAACCCATTTCAAGTTCGGTTTTCAAATTGATGAAGAAAAACCTGCCCGGACCGTTCACCTTTATTCTTGATGCAAACAATAATCTTCCCAAATATTTTAAGTTGAAGAAAACAGTGGGTATCCGTGTTCCTGATAATAATATTATTCGTGAAATTGTGCGGGAACTTGGCAACCCGATTCTTTCAACATCAGTTCACGATGAAGATGAAATTATTGAATATATCACTGACCCGGAATTGATTTATGAAAAGTACCAGGAAATAGCTGAAATTGTAATTGATGGCGGTTTTGGTGAGTTGGTTCCGTCCACAATTGTTGATTGCACCGGTGATGAAATAGTAATTGTTAGGGAAGGAAAAGGGATTCTGGAGTATTAATCATAAACAGCATTATTCAATTATCAAAATCGAAATCAAGTTGATGATTATTCCATTTGAATTTTGTTTGTTTTTTGAGTTTTGTTTTTTGATAGTTCAAAATGGTTATTCTTTCCAAAATGCCGGACTAAACAGCACAAGGATCGTGAAAAGTTCAAGCCTTCCAAGAAGCATTAAAAACGAAAGGAACCATTTTCCAATTGGATGGATATGGGCATAATTTTCTGCAGGACCAACTGAACCTAATCCAGGACCGATATTCCCAAGACATGAAGCTACTGCACCCATTGCTGATTCCATGTTAGGCTCAAACAGCATGAAAAGAACTGTGCTTGCCCCAAAAATCATAAAATAAAGTACAAAAAACGCCAGAACATTGGTAACTATTTTTGAATCAACCGAATGCCTGTTAAATTTCAATGGAATTATCGCATTTGGATGAACCATTCTTTTTAATTCATAATACCCGTTTTTAAAGAGTAGCACAATTCTCATTATTTTTATTCCCCCGCCGGTTGAGCCAGCAGATCCACCAAAAAAGAATAGTGAGAAAATAAGTGCAATTAGAACAGGTTTCCAAAGTAAATAATCAACTGTGCCAAAACCAGTTGTAGTGATAATGGATACAACCCAAAAAAGGGAATTCCGAAAAGCTTCTTCTACACCAGTCTGGGTTGAGATTAAAAGCCCTACGAAAATCAAAAGAGTAAATCCTATAGTTATTAAACCGTAGTATTTAAATTCCTCATCTTTTAGAATGGGTTTAAATTTTCCCCTTATTGTAAAATAGGTTAATGTGAAATTGGTGCCAGCCAAAAACATAAAAAGAATAATAACATATTGTATATAAGGTGATGGCCAAAACGCAATACTTGCTTGTTTTGTTGAAAAACCTCCGGTTGCCATTGTGGCAAACGAGTGGCAAACTGCGTCGAATAATGGCATTTTGCCAATCCATAATAAAATTGTTTCTGCAATAGTTAAAGCAAGATAAATGACCCACATCGTTGCTGCTGTATGTCTGATGCGAGGACTTATTTTATCAGGGGTTGGGCCCGGAACTTCTGCTATATAAAGCTGCATTCCACCAATCCCGAAAATGGGTAAAATGGCCAGTGAAAGTACAATTATCCCCATTCCACCAAGCCAGTGTGTTAAGCTCCGCCAAAACAGAATTCCATGTGATAAAGATTCAATGTCATTCAAAATTGAAGAACCTGTTGTTGAAAAACCCGACATTGTTTCGAAAAAAGCATCAGTATAACTGGGAATGGCGCCAGTAAAAATGTAAGGCAAACTGCCGAGAACTGAAAAAATAACCCAAACGAGCGAAACAATAATAAAACCTTCGCGTTTTCCAATATCCCGGCTTGCATTTCTGGTTAGCCAGATTATAAAAGCTCCCGCCAATAAATTAATACCGGATGAAAATACAAATCCCATTGAATCACCTTCGCCATAAAGGATAGATATGATCAAAGGTAAAAGCATAAATGCTCCTTCAACAAACATCAGAAGACCTATAACGCGAAGAATGATTTTAATATTCATTGATTGAAAGCCTTTCTACTGCTATTTAAAGAATTTCTCAAGTTTCTTGATCCCTGAAGGTAAGGTAAAAACAACAACTTTATCACCCTCCCGGATTAAAGTGTCTCCATTGGCAATATATCCGCTTTCGTCCCTGATATATCCGCCAATAACAGCTTCTTCCGGGAAATCAATATATTTTAATGGTTTATCTGTAATTTTTGCATCGTGCTTGGCTATAAACTCAAAAACTTCGGCATCCGATGCCGTTAAACATTTAACCTTCGAAATTGCCGCATTGAGCGTAAATTTGT